>NZ_LJHP01000049.1:0-2156 GCF_001295965.1 Blastomonas sp. AAP25 | reverse complement strand
GGCTGGTGCGGCGGCTGTGCCCCGAATGCCGCGAGCCGGTGCAGGCCGATGGCTCGCTCGCCTCTTTGCTCGGCTTCGACAAGGGTACCGTGGTCTATCGTCCGGTCGGCTGCGACCATTGCAACCACACCGGCTTCCAGGGCCGCATCGGCGTGTTCGAGGCGGTGCGGGTGGATGAAACCATTCGCCGCCTGATCAACGATGGCGGCGACGAGGCCATCATCGCGCGGCACGCCTTCCTGAATGCGCCCAATCTGGGCTCGGCGGCGCGCGAACTGGTGCGCACCGGTCAAACCACGGCGGAAGAGGCGATCCGCATTTCGCGGCGCGAGGCCGAGCCGGTGCCCGAACCGCTGAGAGCCTGATGGCTGACTTTGCCTATAAGGTGATCGATTCCGCCGGGCGCGAGCGACAGGGGCGGATCAGCGCGCCTTCTGATGCGCAGGCGCGCGCGGCGCTGATCCGCAAGGCGTTCCACATCGTTACCGTTACACCCGCACCGCCGCGCAAGGCGCTCATCTCGCAGCGCACCGCGCGATTGAGCCCCAAGCAGCTCACCCTGTTCACCCGGCAGATGTCGTCGCTGATGAGCGTCAGCCCCCTGGAAGAGGCGCTGCGCACGATCAGCCGCCAGACCGAAAAGGCCAATGCACGCGAGGTGCTGATCAACGTGCATGCGGGCGTGATGGAAGGGCAGTCGCTCGCCGAAGCGATGGCGCGCGAGCCGCGCAGCTTCCCGCCTTTGTTCCGCGCGATGATCAGCGCGGGCGAAAGCTCGGGCTCGCTGCCGGTGATTACCGAGCGGCTCGCAGCCTTGCTCGAACAGCAGGCCGAGGTGCGCGGCAAGATCATCTCGGCGCTCGCCTATCCGATCATCCTGACCCTGGTCGCGTTCGGCGTGGTGGCCGGGCTGATGATCTCGGTGGTGCCGCGCGTGGTCGAACAGTTCGACAATGCCTCTACTCAGCTGCCGCTGATCACGCGGATCGTCATCGGCATCTCCGATTTTCTCAGCAACTGGTGGTGGGCGCTGGCCATTGCGATGGTGCTCGCAGGCGTCGCCTTCTGGCGCGCCATGAAGGTGGCTTCGTTCAAATACCGCTTCGATGGCATGCTGCTCAAGCTGCCGCTGATCGGGCGGCTGATCCGCGACATGAACGCGGCAAGGCTGGCGCGGACGCTGGCGACCATGGTGCACAGCCGCCTGCCTCTGCTCGAAGGCATGAAGCTGACCACCCGCACCGTCCGCAACGCGGTGCTGCGCGAAGCGCTCGAGGAGGCGGTCGAATCGATCCGTTCGGGCGGCTCGCTTTCGGGCGCGCTCAGGAATGCGGGGACCTTTCCGCCGCTGCTGGTGTATCTTGTCGCCAGCGGCGAGAGCGCAGGCCAGCTCGATACCATGCTCGAGCGCGCCGCCGATTATCTCGAACGCGAGTTCCAGAATTTCACCTCCACCGCGATGGCCCTGCTAGAACCAGCTATCATCGTGGTCATGGGCGGGGTGGTCGCGCTGATCATCCTGTCGATCCTGCTGCCGATCCTGCAGCTTCAGAACCTGACTGGCTTATGAGGACCAACATGCTGAAATTCCGATCCGCGCTGCTCAAGCGCCTTTCGCCCCAGGCGCGCAAGCGTGCCAACGGGTTTACTCTGGTCGAGCTGATGGTGGTGATCTTCATCATCGGGCTGCTCGCGACGATCGTGGTCATCAACGTGCTTCCCAGCCAGGACCGCGCGATGACCGAAAAGGCGCGCAGCGACATCGCGACGCTGAGCCAGGCTCTCGAAATGTACCGGCTCGACAACCTGGCCTATCCGGGATCTGCCGAGGGGCTGAACGCGCTGGTCACCGCGCCGCCAACGCTGGCGCAGCCGGGCCGCTATCGCAGCGGCGGCTATATCAAGAAGCTGCCGCAGGACCCCTGGGGCCGCCCGTATCAGTATATCAGCCCCGGCACGACGGGTGCCTTCGACCTCTATTCGCTGGGCGCCGATGGCGCGCCGGGCGGCGAGAACGAGAATGCGGATATCACCGCGGATGGGGCTTAAGCGCCTAAAATCCTCCCCCAGCTTGCTGGGGGAGGGGGACCGTTCGCGGAGCGAATGGTGGAGGGGCAGCGGGATCGAGCCCATGAAAACGATGTGCGCCTCGCTCA
>NZ_LJHP01000048.1:0-5985 GCF_001295965.1 Blastomonas sp. AAP25 | reverse complement strand
CCGGTCGCCAACATAGACGGACGCCAAGTCCCCCGGTAGGAAAATCGGGGAACACTGGTTGTCCGCTACTTTTGTCGGCGGTGGCTTTGGCCATGCTCTTTGACATTGTGATTTTAGATGAAGGGACATGTGGGCGACGGCGCCCGGTTCTGAGGAGTTCAAGGCCTCAGATACCGGTTGCAATAAGTCGTTCCTATATGTCCTTCACGTATCCATACGTAAAGAAATGTGCAGGAACGGCTCCTTGAAGCTCATGTTCTGGTGGTTAGCCGGTTTATTCGGTGCTGCTGGGATGTGTGACACAACTTGAGAGTTTGATCCTGGCTCAGAACGAACGCTGGCGGCATGCCTAACACATGCAAGTCGAACGAGACCTTCGGGTCTAGTGGCGCACGGGTGCGTAACGCGTGGGAATCTGCCTTTGGGTTCGGAATAACAGTGAGAAATTACTGCTAATACCGGATGATGTCTTCGGACCAAAGATTTATCGCCCAAAGATGAGCCCGCGTAAGATTAGCTAGTTGGTGAGGTAAAGGCTCACCAAGGCGACGATCTTTAGCTGGTCTGAGAGGATGATCAGCCACACTGGGACTGAGACACGGCCCAGACTCCTACGGGAGGCAGCAGTGGGGAATATTGGACAATGGGCGAAAGCCTGATCCAGCAATGCCGCGTGAGTGATGAAGGCCTTAGGGTTGTAAAGCTCTTTTACCAGGGATGATAATGACAGTACCTGGAGAATAAGCTCCGGCTAACTCCGTGCCAGCAGCCGCGGTAATACGGAGGGAGCTAGCGTTGTTCGGAATTACTGGGCGTAAAGCGCACGTAGGCGGCTATTCAAGTCAGAGGTGAAAGCCCGGGGCTCAACCCCGGAACTGCCTTTGAAACTAGATAGCTTGAATCTTGGAGAGGCGAGTGGAATTCCGAGTGTAGAGGTGAAATTCGTAGATATTCGGAAGAACACCAGTGGCGAAGGCGACTCGCTGGACAAGTATTGACGCTGAGGTGCGAAAGCGTGGGGAGCAAACAGGATTAGATACCCTGGTAGTCCACGCCGTAAACGATGATAACTAGCTGTCCGGGTTCATGGAACTTGGGTGGCGCAGCTAACGCATTAAGTTATCCGCCTGGGGAGTACGGTCGCAAGATTAAAACTCAAAGGAATTGACGGGGGCCTGCACAAGCGGTGGAGCATGTGGTTTAATTCGAAGCAACGCGCAGAACCTTACCAGCGTTTGACATGGCTAGTATATTTTCCAGAGATGGATTATTTCAGTTCGGCTGGCTAGCACACAGGTGCTGCATGGCTGTCGTCAGCTCGTGTCGTGAGATGTTGGGTTAAGTCCCGCAACGAGCGCAACCCTCGTCTTTAGTTGCCATCATTAAGTTGGGCACTCTAAAGAAACCGCCGGTGATAAGCCGGAGGAAGGTGGGGATGACGTCAAGTCCTCATGGCCCTTACACGCTGGGCTACACACGTGCTACAATGGCGGTGACAGTGGGCAGCAAGCACGCGAGTGCAAGCTAATCTCCAAAAGCCGTCTCAGTTCGGATTGTTCTCTGCAACTCGAGAGCATGAAGGCGGAATCGCTAGTAATCGCGGATCAGCATGCCGCGGTGAATACGTTCCCAGGCCTTGTACACACCGCCCGTCACACCATGGGAGTTGGATTCACCCGAAGGCGCTGCGCTAACCCGCAAGGGAGGCAGGCGACCACGGTGGGTTCAGCGACTGGGGTGAAGTCGTAACAAGGTAGCCGTAGGGGAACCTGCGGCTGGATCACCTCCTTTCTAAGGATATTGGCAGAAAGCGCCTGATTGGATCGCAAGATCCTCGTATCGGGAAGAGCTTCTTCCGTTCCAAAGAACATTGCCGTCGTCCTCATGTCCCTTCATCCTGGAGATTTCGCTGTCGCGAATGTGTGTTTTTCACATGTTTGCGAGCAGCGGATAACGCCGCCTTTGGGCAGCCCGGGCTTGCCCGCCTAAGCCGAAAGGCCGCAGGTGGGGCCGGTAGCTCAGGTGGTTAGAGCGCACGCCTGATAAGCGTGAGGTCGTAGGTTCAACTCCTACTCGGCCCACCATTATAGACGCGCTGCTCGCTTTGTGTGCGAACACGAAAGAGCGGCGATCATGGTTGGGGGCCTTAGCTCAGCTGGGAGAGCACCTGCTTTGCAAGCAGGGGGTCATCGGTTCGATCCCGATAGGCTCCACCACCACGCATTTCTCCAGAGATGAAGACAACATATTCCGGCGCGGATTTATCCGTAGCCGGTGTGCGGGCCCATGAGTGGCCTGCTCTTTGACATTGTGAATGGGTTTTTTAATCGATGCCGTGGTTGCATCGTGCCGATCTCGAAAGAGGTGGGTCACGTATGCCAATCACATACATTCATTTTAACTAATGAATATCTGGCTGAGATAAATCATCCACACCGAGCAAACCATGGCAGCAGCCGAGTGGTACGTTCGTGTGGGGCGCGGCTTACAAGACCGTGTCTCGAGCGATCGACCAATGTTGTCATTGGTGGTGTGGACTCTCAAGCGTGAGGTAAGAGCATTTGGTGGATGCCTTGGCATGTACAGGCGATGAAGGACGTGGCACGCTGCGATAAGCGTGGGGGAGCTGTGAGCAAGCTTTGATCCCGCGATTTCCGAATGGGGAAACCCACCTATCCCGATTATCTCGCCCGTGAGCAATCACGGGCTGGGTAATTGGGCAAAGGTATTGCGAGACTGAATACATAGGTTTCGTGAAGCGAACCCGGAGAACTGAAACATCTCAGTACCCGGAGGAAAAGACATCAACCGAGATTCCGTTAGTAGTGGCGAGCGAACGCGGACCAGGCCAGTGCCTGGTGTTTAATTAGCAGAACATTCTGGAAAGTTTGGCCATAGCGGGTGACAGCCCCGTATGCGAAAATGAAACATCAGGACTCGAGTAGGGCGGGACACGTGAAATCCTGTCTGAACATGGGGGGACCACCCTCCAAGCCTAAATACTCGTACATGACCGATAGCGAACAAGTACCGTGAGGGAAAGGTGAAAAGCACCCCGATGAGGGGAGTGAAACAGTACCTGAAACCGAATGCTTACAATCAGTTGGAGGGTCCTTGAGGCCTGACAGCGTACCTCTTGTATAATGGGTCAGTGACTTAATCTATCAAGCAAGCTTAAGCCGTTAGGTGTAGGCGCAGCGAAAGCGAGTCTGAATAGGGCGACTGAGTTTGATGGATTAGACCCGAAACCCGGCGATCTAGGCATGACCAGGCTGAAGGTGCGGTAACACGCACTGGAGGGCCGAACCGTTCAATGTTGAAAAATTGTCGGATGAGTTGTGTTTAGGGGTGAAAGGCCAATCAAGCCGGGAAATAGCTGGTTCTCCGCGAAAACTATTTAGGTAGTGCGTCGGATGTTTACCTGTGGGGGTAGAGCACTGGATGGGCTAGGGGGTCGCGAGATCTACCAAACCTAACCAAACTCCGAATACCACAGAGTTAGTCCGGCAGACAGACGGCGGGTGCTAAGGTCCGTCGTCAAAAGGGAAACAGCCCTAACCTACAGCTAAGGTCCCCAAATCGTATCTAAGTGGGAAAGCATGTGGGATTTCCAAAACAACCAGGAGGTTGGCTTAGAAGCAGCCATCCTTTAAAGAAAGCGTAACAGCTCACTGGTCTAAATAAGAGATCCTGCGGCGAAAATGTAACGGGGCTCAAGATACGTACCGAAGCTTAGGGTTTGGATCTTTTGATCCAAGCGGTAGCGGAGCGTTCCGTAGGCCGATGAAGCGGGAGGGTAACCGACCGTGGAGGTATCGGAAGTGCGAATGCTGACATGAGTAGCGATAAAGAGGGTGAGATGCCCTCTCGCCGAAATCCCAAGGGTTCCTGCTTAAAGCTAATCTGAGCAGGGTAAGCCGGCCCCTAAGACGAGCCCGAAGGGGGTAGTCGATGGGAACCACGTTAATATTCGTGGGCCTGGAGGTGTGTGACGGATGGCGTAAGTTGTCAGGCCTTATTGGATTGGTCTGGCTTCGAAGTTGTCCCAGGAAATAGCCCCTCCGTATAGACCGTACCCTAAACCGACACAGGTGGGATGGTAGAGTATACCAAGGCGCTTGAGAGAAGTGTACTGAAGGAACTCGGCAAATTACCTCCGTAACTTCGGGAGAAGGAGGCCCTACATGCGGGCAACCGTGTGTAGGGGGCACAAGCCAGGGGGTAGCGACTGTTTAGCAAAAACACAGGGCTCTGCTAAGTCGGCTTCAAGACGACGTATAGGGCCTGACGCCTGCCCGGTGCTGGAAGGTTAAGAGGAGGAGTGCAAGCTCTGAATTGAAGCCCCAGTAAACGGCGGCCGTAACTATAACGGTCCTAAGGTAGCGAAATTCCTTGTCGGGTAAGTTCCGACCTGCACGAATGGCGTAACGACTTCCCCACTGTCTCCAGTACATGCTCAGCGAAATTGAATTCTCCGTGAAGATGCGGAGTACCCGCGGTTAGACGGAAAGACCCCGTGCACCTTTACTGCAGCTTCAGAGTGGCATTAGGAAAGAACTGTGTAGCATAGGTGGGAGGCTTTGAAGCGACGGCGCCAGCTGTCGTGGAGCCATAGGTGAAATACCACCCTGTTGTTTTCTGATGTCTAACCTCGCACCGTTATCCGGTGCAGGGACCCTCTGTGGCGGGTAGTTTGACTGGGGCGGTCGCCTCCTAAAGAGTAACGGAGGCGCGCGATGGTGAGCTCAGGACGGTTGGAAACCGTCTGTTAGAGTGCAATGGCATAAGCTCGCCTGACTGCGAGACTGACGAGTCGAGCAGAGACGAAAGTCGGTCATAGTGATCCGGTGGTCCCTCGTGGAAGGGCCATCGCTCAACGGATAAAAGGTACGCCGGGGATAACAGGCTGATGATTCCCAAGAGCTCATATCGACGGAATCGTTTGGCACCTCGATGTCGGCTCATCACATCCTGGGGCTGGAGCAGGTCCCAAGGGTTTGGCTGTTCGCCAATTAAAGTGGTACGTGAGCTGGGTTCAGAACGTCGCGAGACAGTTTGGTCCCTATCTGCCGTGGGCGTCGATAATTGAGAGGAGTTGACCCTAGTACGAGAGGACCGGGTTGAACATACCTCTGGTGTACCTGTCATTCCGCCAGGAGTGCAGCAGGGTAGCTATGTATGGACGGGATAACCGCTGAAAGCATCTAAGCGGGAAGCCTCCCTCAAGATAAGTTATCATCGAGTCGTGGAAGACCACCACGTTGATAGGCCGGGTGTGGAAGTGCAGTAATGCATGGAGCTAACCGGTCCTAATCACTCTGTTCGCGCTTGAGAGTTCCACCATCAATGACAACATTGGTGTAAGGATGATTAAGCCGGATATTCGCCAAGAATAATCGTCTTCAAAATCTGAATGTATAACCGCATCGATTAAAAACCATATGCACCTGCTTCATTGCTTGGTGGCCATAGCGTCAGTGCCCCACCCGATCCCATCTCGAACTCGGCCGTGAAACCTGACTGCGCCGATGGTACTACCGCTTAAGCGTTGGAAGAGTAGGGCGTCGCCAGGCATTGAAGCCGGTGCATATGGAAAAACCCATTCATGATCGTCGAACAACCGCCCCCGGCAATATGCTGCGGGCGGTTTTCGGCCCTCTAGGGCTCAGCCCTCAAAAGGGCTCAGTTGGTGGCGCGGGATGGAGCAGCCCGGTAGCTCGTCAGGCTCATAACCTGAAGGTCGCAGGTTCAAATCCTGCTCCCGCAACCAGCAGAATTGCTCAATGAGCACAGCGAGTTTAGCAATTCGCTGCCCCGGACCTGATCCGGGGCCCATCTCCAAACCTCGCACACCACACAAAACCCACACCAGAAACAAACACCAGCCCCGAAAGCACCCTGCTTCCGGGGCCGCCACGCGTCTCACTCAATCCTCACCACACACCGCTATCACCTCAATCTCCAATAACAATTCTGGCAATGCCA
>NZ_LJHP01000047.1:0-69684 GCF_001295965.1 Blastomonas sp. AAP25 | reverse complement strand
GTCGCCCGGCAAACCAAACTGCTCCTGGCCTATCGAACGCTGCGCCATGGCTACCCACCCTCCTTGGAAAACCCATATAATCAAGGTCTAACCCCTATGTCTACCCCCACCCGCGCACAGGTCTCCTAGGCAGAAGTCCGGTGCATCCGATCAAGCGGAATGGCTCATCCCACGTCCCGATAGGGACGAATTCGCTCGACGGCTGCTTGCCAACAAAGCTCTTACTCGTGAGTGACGACCTTTCTATCGAACATCTCTCCGGATTTCAGAGTGTGATTCATCCCATCAGTACAACCCGCGTGGCCCTCGGTTATGAACAATGTACGATCATAGGAAGTATTGAGGATCAGACCGATCACGGCTTGTGAAATCGAGCATCCATTTGGGATAGAGGGGCGCCGGTGCACTGACTTGGTTGAGCCGATTGAGTTCATCCTCGGTCAGTGACCATGTCACTGTATTCAGGTTATCGACTAGTTGCTGGGGCTTCGTAGCGCCAACAAGGACCGAACTCACAGTCTGCTTTCGGAGCAGGTAATTGAGCGCGACTTGCGCAGGGCTTACATCGCGCTCTTTGGCAATGTTTTGGACCTCGCCAAGGATATCATAGCCCCGATCCTCGTCGAACTGTAGAAAATTCTGCTGTTCGCGGTCACGGCGCCCATCTCCAAGTGCCTTGCTTCCTCGCGGATATTTGCCAGTCAGAAATCCAGCAGAAAGTGGTGACCATGTAGTCAATCCAAGCCCTTGATCCTCGCAAAGTGGTGCGAGTTCATATTCTACATCGCGGGTGATGAGCGAATAATGAGCCTGAAGCGAAACAAATTTTTCCCAGTGGTGCCTGTCACTAATCGCGAGCGCCTTCATCAATTGCCAAGCGAAAAAATTAGAACAACCGAGGTATCGAACCTTACCTTGCTGAACCAAGCAATTTAGCGCCGAAAGGGTTTCCTCTAAAGGGGTGATGAAGTCAAAACTATGTACAACGTAAAGATCAATGTAGTCGGTTCCAAGGCGCCTGAGGCTTTCTTCGCAACTCTTTATTATGTGGCCTCGGCTTAGGCCGACATCGTTAATTTCTTTGCTCATCCGCCCCCGTACTTTAGTCGCCAATACTAACTGATGGCGCTTATCCTTTACAGTTTCACCGAGTATTTCCTCCGATCGGCCATGGGAATATACATCGGCCGTATCGAAGAAGTTTATACCGCTATCAATAGCGATGTCGGTTAGTCGCTGTGCCTCACTGATGTTTAGGCCACCCACCACTTCCCAGTAGCCGCCTGCTCCGTAGGACATTGTGCCAAAGCTCAGCTCTGATACGAGCAATCCGGACTTCCCGAGTTGTCGATATTGCATTTGCTTTCTCCTGATAAAATTCAAGTAGTTGTAGCCATACAGGGCGGATACCCATGTGGATGCCCGCTGGATATCTGCGCACCATTAATTTCAAGGTAAGGTGCCAAGTCTCCGAATTCCAGGATGGCGTTGTATCCTGCTTCATCTTGCGACGGAGAGTTGCCCGTACACCCTCGTAGCCAGTTATCGTTGGCGGTGCACCTTGAGCGGATGAGCAAGGACGGCGATCTCCAAGACCACCTCGTTGGCTATAGCAGAGCTCGCAACGATACGCCTGCGGCTCATCAAGGTCATTGCCCGCGTCGTCAAAAGCTGCTCGCATATCCGTCTCGCTATTGCGTCAGTCTGCCCCGAGATCGGCGTGTTCAAGGCCATCACCACCTGTCTCCGGTCAGCGCCGACATCGCCAGTGCGGCGGAAACCCTCAAGGCCCGAGCCCTCTCCCATCAACGTCGAAAAGCCCCTTGTTCTTGTTGCGGCGAAAAACGCCGAGGCCGACGCTCGCCCAGACCGCCCCACCAAACCCGAAACACCCGCTGTGCAGCGGGCTCATAAATAAGCCGGGCTAAGTAACGACGCCGTCTGGAATACTTGCGCGATCAAGCAGCCATCCGACCGCAAGATCGATGTAAGCGTCGATTTCCGTTTTTGACACCGGAGCGGCCCCAACAACCAGCCGCGCCACGGCATCTCCCTGTATCATTGCATAAAAGACGATTGACCATCGTCTCAGCGTCGCCAGGTCAATCGACGGATCGCTGATAGTCACCAGATAATTGGCAAGATGATCATAGGCCGTGTCATGACCGCATGAAAAGAAGATATCGGCAATTTCGGGATTGCGAAAGCCTTCGGCGCTGGCAACCCGTTGCAACCCCAACACCTCGGGCTCGCTGAGCGCGTCGACGAAAGCGTGGGCAAACTTGGTAAGTATCCCGCGCGGTGGATCGCTGTCGGCTGAAATGTCAGAAAGCGGTTCCATCATGCTCGCGCAGCGGGTTTCCATCATTGCCTGGAACAAGCCGGATTTGCCGCCAAACTGCTCATAAACCAGACTTTTCGAACCGCCTGAGCATTCAACAATTTGAGATATCGTTGCTTTTTCATAACCATGCTGCAGGAAAATCTCCGTTGCAGCATCAAGGATGGCAACCACACGCGCTTTCCCGCGGCGACGCAGTGGTTTGGTCTTGAGTGCAGCAGTTTCTGGTGTATCCGGCAAAATAGTAACGGCCTGTACGGTATCGATTCGGGGCTTTTGAAAATGCAATTCCATTTTAAGGCGCTTCAGCGAACTGTCAAAAATCGCGTGCGTTGCTCGGGAGGCCAGGTCGGAGCACTTGCCACAGCTCTGCTTCTGCTGGCCGGATGCGGCAGTGACAGCCAACCGGAGGATGCGCCGGTATTGGTGCGAAGCATGGTGTTGTCCCCTGCGGGGAGTGACGGCGCGGGCACACGTGCAAACTATGCCGGAACTATTTCATCACGCATTACAAGCGAGATTGCTTTCAGAGTGCCGGGACGCGTGATCGCGCGCAATTTTGACGTTGGCGACAGGCTTGCAGCGGGAAGCATTCTTGCCAGACTTGATCCGGCACCGTTTCGCAATAATGCGCAGTCGGCGGATGCTGCTGTGGCGGCTGCTAGCGCTGAACTGGCGCAGGCCGAAAGCGATGTGGCCCGCAACGCGCCTCTGGCGGCTGACCGGATTGTGGCAGCCGCAGAAATGGAGCGTCTTATCACCCAACGCGATGCAGCGGCTGCGCGGCTGCGGGATGCCCGGGCAAGGTTGGCCGCAACGCGCGATGATGTGCGCTACACCGAGCTTCGGGCTCCCATTGCTGGTGTGGTGACAGCCGTTACCGGTGAAGTCGGACAGTATTTTATTCCCGGCCAAACCATGTTCACTATCGCACAGCCTGCCGCCCTCGAAGCGGTGGTCGACGTTCCGGAGAGCATTGTTGGCAGCCTGCGCCAAGGTGGATCGGCCACAGTCACAGTTGCGTCATCAGAAACACCAATATCCGGACGAATTCGCGAGATTGCGCCGGCTGCCGATCCGGCGAGCCGCACTTACCGGGTGAAAGTCGAGCTCAATTCCCCTGGGCAAGCCCGCATCGGAATGACGGCGCGGGTCGCGTTTGAGCCATCAAAAGCAGCAGGCGATGAATCCGCCAACATAAAGTTCGTGGTTCCAAGAGCGGCCATCACGAACGATGCCCGGCAGCAGCCGGCTGTTTGGGTTATTGACAGCAAGGGGGGGGTCTTGTTGCGGCCAGTCACACTCGGCGATTTTGCTGGCACCAATGTGACAATCGTTCGCGGAGTGAAGGCAGGGGAGCGTATCGTTACGGCTGGTGCGCACCGCATCGATGCGGGCCAGCGCGTGCGCCCGTGGTCGGGTGAAATGCCATGAGCAGCTTCAACCTGTCGGCATGGGCGCTGCGCCACCGTGCGCTGGTTGCCTTCTTGATGGCGGCGATCATGACTGTGGGCGTGGCGTCCTATTTCAACCTCGGGCGCTCAGAAGATCCGACATTCACGATCAAGACGATGATCATTACCGTCCAGTTGCCTGGCGCGAGTGCGCGCGAGATGGAAACGCAGGTCGTTGACGAAATTGAGCGCGTAGTCCAGCAAGCGCCAAACTTCGATTATGTCACCAGCAAAGCGGAGCCCGGTGAGGCGACTTTGTTCGTGACCTTGCGCGACGATACTTCGCCCGAGGCGGTACCAGAGAGCTGGTATCAAATTCGCAAACGCGTGGGCGATTTGGCACCGCGCCTGCCACAGGGCACGATTGGCCCGTTTTATAACGACGATTTCGGTGATACCTTCGGCTCTGTTCTTGCCTTCCGTGCCGATGGCTTTTCTGATGCCGAAATGCGTGACATATTGCTGGCCACACGCCAGCGACTGCTGCGCTTGCCTGACGTTGCCAAGGTTGAACTGTCAGGCGTGCAGGACGAACAATTCGTTATCGAATTCAGCCATAACCGCCTAGTTTCTCTCGGGATCGCGCCGCAGCAGATGTTTGATTCTCTGCGGCGTCAGAATGATTTGGTCCAGGCTGGCACGATTGAGACCGACACGGATCGCATTCGGGTTGACCTCAACTCCTCGGTTGCAAGCGCCAAAGCCATTGCCGATGTTCCAATCGATATCGGCGGACGCCAGTTCCGTATCGGCGACATCGCGGAGGTCCGGCGGGATTTTATCGACCCGCGCCGATTCTCAGTCCATCTCAATAGTGAGCGTGTCACCTCGCTGGCTGTCTCGATGAAAGCGGGTGGAGACATCCTTCGGCTAGGTCGCGATCTGGACGCGGAAATCGCGGCGGTGCGTGAAACGCTGCCGGTAGGGATCGATATCATCAAGGTGGCTGATCAGTCGCGGGTGGTGGCAGAATCCATCAATGAATTTCTTATCAAGTTCGTCATCGCGCTTGGTGTGGTGCTGGTTGTCAGTTTTATCGCGATTGGTTGGCGTGCTGGACTCGTCGTCACACTATCCACACCTTTAGTGCTGGCGATTACTTTTACTGTCATGGATCTAACCGGGATAGGCTTGCATCGCATCTCTCTCGGGGCACTGATTATTTCGCTGGGCCTGTTGGTTGACGATGCGATCATCGCGATCGAGATGATGCTTGTTAAGCTTGAAGAAGGTTTGGACCGTACGGCCGCTGCCGCGTTCGCCTGGACATCGACAGCCTTTCCGATGCTTACCGGGACATTGATCACAGCCGCAGGCTTTCTGCCGGTCGGTTTCGCAAAATCCGGGGTTGGTGAATATACGGGCGCGATCTTCTGGGTTGTGGCGATTGCATTGCTGGCATCGTGGGTCGTTGCTGTCTTCTTTACTCCGTTCATCGGGTTCAAATTGCTGACAAAATCATCTGCCGGACATGAGCATGAGAGCTATTATAGTCCAATTTATGTACGGCTGCGGCGACTTATCACCTGGTGCGTTAACCGGCGCAAGCTGACGCTGGTCGCGACAGGCGCTGTATTTGTCATCAGCCTCTTGTTGTTCCCACTAGTGCCACAGCAGTTCTTCCCGGCATCTTCGCGACAGGAAGTTCTGGTGGATATGGAACTGGCCGCAGGGGCATCCTATGCGGCGACGCGCGCTCGGGCGGCGCAAATCGAGCAGCTCATCATGGATGACGAAAGGACCGATTATGTGCTGACTTATGTCGGCGGCGGTGGGCCTCGCTTCACCCTGTCCCTTAATCCCGAGCTTCCAAATCTGGCCTATGCCAACTTCATCGTGCACCCAAAGGACCCGCGTGACAGCGCAGCCATGACGACCGATTTCCAGGCAAAGCTGGCGGAAGCGCTCCCGGACGTTCGCGCCCGCGTGTCGCGGTTGGAAAATGGACCGTCGGTAGGGTATCCTGTGCAGTTCAGAGTGATGGGGGCGGATCCGGCGCAGGTTAAGCGGATTGCTGCCGAGGTGCGCGATGTAACGCGCCTTGATGAACGCGTGCGGGATACCAATTTTGAGTGGGGTGATATGGCGATGGCTGCGCGCCTGGATATCGACCAAGACCGTGCCCGGGCACTGGGCCTGACGCCTGCAGAAATTGCGTCCTCGTTGCAGACGCTCGTTGATGGTTATCGGGTAACACAAGTGCGCGATGGGACCGAAACCATCGATGTGATCGCGCGCGCAGTAAGCGAAGAACGCACTGCCGCTGAGAGTTTGAAAGACCTCACCATTCGTACTGCCAATGGCCAGTCGGTACCCTTGGCACAATTAGCGAAAATTGTGCCGGTGGTCGAAGATGGGTTGATCCGGCGTCGCAATCGCGATGTGACATTGAACGTGCGCGCTGATGTCATCGCCGGTGTGCAGGCTCCTGATGTTTCGAACGCAATCAACCCAAAGCTTGATGCGATCCGCGAGGGGCTGCCTTCGGGTTACCGCATTGAAATGGCGGGGGCTGTGGAAGAATCCGCAAAAGGAGGAGCTTCCATTGCCGCATTGCTACCGGCCATGCTGGGCCTTTGGCTGCTGTTCTTGATGGTCCAGCTGCAAAGCATGAGCCGCAGCATACTGGTTTTGCTTACCGCACCGCTGGGTCTGATCGGGGTAACGCTGACCTTGCTGATTACCCAGACACCATTCGGCTTTGTCGCCCAGCTTGGCGTCATCGCACTTGCGGGGATGATCATGCGCAATTCGGTGATCCTCGTCGACCAGATAGACCAAGACATTGCCAGCGGCAGTGAGCCACTGACGGCTGTCATCGAAGCCACCATCCGCCGCGCGCGGCCAGTGGTCCTGACCGCACTGGCCGCCATTCTTGCCTTGGTTCCGCTGACGCAATCAGCGTTTTGGGCACCGATGGCGGTTGCGATCATGGGCGGGCTGGCATTCGCGACGGTCCTGACCCTGTTTTTCCTCCCGGCACTCTATGCGGCATGGTTCCGGGTCGGCCCTGCCACCACTAGTGGGGATTACGGGTCGCCCTCGCCCGATGCGGGAAGTGTTACGGTATGACCAAGAGAACCGCAATCAAAGGCGCAATCGTGACGGCGACGACTACAGCTTTGCTCGCCGGGTGCACTACGATTGGTCCTACCACCGAGCTGGAAACACCATCGGGCACTCAATTTCGCAATGCTGACGGCTTGACACAGCGGATGGATGTGCCCGCACTCGGCGATGCAGCACAATGGTGGCAAGCAACGAATGACCCCGAACTTGCCCGCCTTGTTGAGCACGCCCTGACCGTCAATCTTGATATTGTCGCGGCGAAAAGCCGCTTTGATGAGGCCAATGCCTTCGTAAAGCGCGTTCGCGCCGAAAGGTTTCCGGCTGGAGACACCGGTGCTTCCGCCGCACGGCAACGCCAATCGCTGGAAGGCGTGCCAGGGGCCTTTATCGGCGATGTTCCGGGTTTCGAGCGGGATCTCACGATTTACGATGTCAGCACCCAAGCTAATTGGGAAATCGATTTGTTCGGTCGCTTGGGCGCAGCAACACGGGCCGCCCGCGCCAACCGGGCAGAAACCAGCGCTTTGCTCGACGGCGTGCGAATCAGTATCGCTGCCGAGACTGCCGATGCCTACGTCACGTGGGCCGCTGCCAACGAACAAATTGCCATCATCATGCGCCAGTGCGCGATCGCGGAGCAACTCGTTGAAACCGTCAGGCGGCGGCTCGCAGCTGGCACAGCTGCACGCACCGAACTCGACCAGATTGAGGGCGAACTCGCAAGGCTTGATGCGCTGTTGCCGCAGGTGCAAATGGCCGCTGAGGCCCAGCGCAATCGGCTGGTCGTTTTGACCGCAGGCGCTGAATTGAAGAGCGCACCGGTGGCGGTTCCGACGATACCGCGGTTGTCATCGCTGGCCAGCCCGGCAGTTGTGTTGCGTGCCCGCCCCGATGTCCGGGCCGCCGAGGCGCGTGTTGCGGCCTCGGACGCGCGGATCGCATCAGCCTTGATGGAATATTATCCGTCACTGTCGCTTGCCGGACTGATCGGGTTTCAATCGATTGATTCCGGACAGCTATTCAGCTCCTCCGCGTTCAACGCACAGGGTTTGATCGGCTTGCGCTGGCGCTTGTTCGATTTTGCCAAAATCGATGCCGAGGTTAAAGCAGCGCGTGCGCGCAGTGATGGGGTACTGGCCGGTTATCAGTCGGCATTGCTGCTGGCGACAGAGGATGTGGAGAACTGTCTTTTTGCGGCCATTGCCCGCGAAACACAGGTTCGCGAGGCGGAGCGCGCTCGGGGCTCAATCGAGCGGGCTACGCGCGATGCGCGCCGGACCTTTGAAGCGGGATTAATCGGTCTGCCGGCAAAGTTACAAGCCGAACAACGATTGCTTGATGTCGAACAGCAATCTCTTGATGCGCGTATCGCCCAAGCGCGTTCACACATTGCCCTATTTAGGGCAACCGCTAGCGGTTCGGATTATCAGCCCCCGGCACCGTGAAGGACTGTGAGCACAAGTGACCACAAGCGAAGGCTAGGGGCTATGGTGCGCATTGCTGTTGGGGGACGGAGAAATCCTCACCCGTATAACGCGACATTCCGCGACCAAATGAAGCCCAAGCCGGGTGAGCCAGTGCACGCCATCTTGAGATCAGCGGTAAGCGCCGACGGAACCCGGCCTTGCTGGGTGGGGTGATTTGTCCGAACGGCAGGGTCGAAGGAGGCCTTGCGAGTGGATAGTGATCAGTCAAACGAGCCTCGTATGAGTGCGCGCAGCGATGGCGGAGCGGTTGTACGGGTTGAGCGGCGAAGGCGCTGGAGCGACGAAGAGAAGCTCGCGATCCTGAAGGAAACGACGCAGCCTGGCGCGATCGTGGCATTGGTTGCCCGGCGATACGGGATTGGAACGGGCCAGCTGTATACCTGGCGCAAGCAGCTGCTGCGCGGCGCCATGGCCGGGTTCGTGCCGGTGGAGGTGATGAGCGCAGAACCGACGCAGGAAGCAGCGGTGACTGGGCGGCGCTGAAGTTGGCGCTTGAAGTTATCGGCGAGCTCGGCCTTTGAGCCTGACGCTGCCACCATCGGCGAAGATCTATCTGTCGCTGGCACCGTGCGACATGCGCAAGGGCTTTGACGGGCTATCGGCCCAGGTCCGCAATATCCTGCAGCTCGATCCGTTCAGTGGTGCTGTGTTCCTGTTCCGGGGCAAAAGGGGCGACAGGCTGAAGGCGCTGGTCTGGGATGGATCGGGACTTTGCCTGTACGCAAAGCGGCTCGAGTGGGGCAAGTTCGTATGGCCCCGGACACAGGACGGGGTGGCGGTCCGACTGTCGTTTGCACAAGTGGCGATGCTGATCGGAGGGCTCGACTGGCGGCAGGCGATCGTGCACGAAAGGGTGCTGGTACCGACGCTCGCCTGATCAGAAAACGCCCGGAAAACAGGCGTTTTTTGTAGGATCAAAGTGGCTGTTACGCTATAGTTGCGGGCATGCGGTTCGACCTTGATCGCCTCCCTTCAGACCCTGTTCTCCTGCAGAAAATGGTGCGGGAGATGGCCGAGGCCGTTGAACTGGAGCGCGATGCGCTCAGGCTTGCAAACGACACCGTCAAGACACAGAGCCTGACCATCGAAAAGCTCGAGCACCGGCTCGCGCACCTTTTGCGGGTGCAGTTTGGCCGCAGCTCGGAGCAGATGGATATCGCCCAGCTGCGCCTGATGTTCGAGGAAGTCGATACTCCAGTGCCTGCCGATGACGACGATGCGGCGGAAACGTCGAAGAGCATCCGCGAGGCCGGATCACACCAGCCCATCCCGGCCCATATCCCCAGGCAGACGACAGAGCATCGTCCCGGCCCCTGTGCCTGCGGCGGCACCGATACCGTGATCGGCGAGGATGTGACGGAAGTGCTGGATTATGTGCCTGCCCGGTTCCGGGTGCTGCGCCATGTGCGTCCCCGCATTGCATGCAGGCGCTGTGAACAGATCCGGCAGGCACCGGCCATCGATCTTCCGTTGCCCAAGGTCATGGCGAGCAGCGCGCTGCTCGCTCATCTGATCACCAGCCCTGGTATCGTCAGTCGGCGATCCTGCGCCGCCAGGGCGTGGATATCGATCGCGATGTGATGGGGCGCTGGGCGCGCAAGCTGGCCTGGTTGATGGCCCCGCTTGGCGAACGGCTGCTCTCCCATATCTGTGAGGCACCCAAGATCCATGGAGACGAGACGCCAGTCACCTTGCTGAACGGCCAGGACGGCAGCAGGACCGCTTACTTCTGGGTCTACCTGCGCGATGATCGGTCAAGCGGTGATATGAGTCCACCTGCGGTTGCGTTCCGCTTTACCCCGGGCCGAGGCGGAGAGCACCCCGCGGCACACCTTGCCGGGTATCGCGGCTATCTCCAGGCCGACGGCTATAGCGGATATAACCGGCTGTATCGTGATCCGGACCGCTTCGTAACCGAGGTTGGCTGCTGGGCGCATGCCCGGCGCAAGTTTACCGACATCCTGGAAAAGAACCCGTCGCCGGTCGCGGCAGAGGCGGTGGTGCGCATCGGCGAGCTGTTCGCGATCGAACGCGATATCCGCGGCGCACCTCCCGATCAGCGAAGGCGGATCCGTCAGGAACTGGCACGGCCAAAGCTCGACGCGTTGCGACCCTGGCTCGAAGCGCAGAGGCGCAGGCTGTCATCCGACAGCACCCTGGCCAAGGCGTGCCGCTATCCGCTCAACCGATGGGCGGCGATGGTCCGATACTGTGACGACGGCCTGCTCGAGATCAGCAACAATCTCGTGGAAAATGCCCTGCGCGGTGTTGCGCTCGGACGCCGGAACTGGCTGTTCGTCGGCTCACCCAAGGGCGGTGATGCAGCGGCGCTGTTCTACTCTCTGGTCGAAACGTGCCGTCTGAACGGTGTGGAGCCCGAGGCTTGGCTTACCGACGTCATCGCACGTATCGGTGATCACCCGATCAACCGGATCGACGAGCTTCTCCCATGGCAATGGCAGATGGCCCGACAGATCCAGACCCTGGAGCAGGCTGCTTGAGCAACGCGTTCGTCGTTCGGATGAGGATCACGCTGGACGATGTGACCCCGACCGTCACCCGGCTAATCGAAGTGCCGCTAGGCATCCGGCTTGATCGCCTGCACGCGGTCTTCCAGGCGGTGCTTGCCTGGACCGACAGTCATCTGTGGGAACTGACGTTCGGGCGCACAGGCTTTGGCATCCCTGACCCTGGGTATGGCTTTGATGGTCCGCTTGATGCCCGCAAGGCAACGCTGGCCGAGGCGCTCGAAGGTATGCGCGGCAAGACGTTCCGTTACCTTTACGACTTTGGTGACGGATGGGAGCACAGCGTCAAGATCGAAGGCATCGCCCCGGCTGAACCACAGATCAGCTACCCCCGCCTGCTTGAAGCAAAAGGCATGCGTCCGCCTGAAGACTCGGGTGGACCTTGGGGCTACGCCGAAACACTGGAAGCCCTGTCCGACCCCGCCCACGAATATCATGAGCAGGCGCTCGATATCCTCGGCGACGACCATGATCCGCACGCGCAGCCGAATATCGATCTGATCCACGCCCGACTCCAGACCCTCACAAAGAAATGGGCACCGCGGCAACGAAAGGCGAAATAGCCCGCGTCAATGCCACCTTCCGTCGGCGCTTACACATGACCTGGGTAGCGCTTGTTATCTACTACACCACAGCTTCCTCAGCATTCGATAACCGTCCAACCGCGGCCGGTGAGAATCTCGAGCTCTCCAGCGTCAAAGGCATCCTTGCGCATCGCCAGACACAAGAGATGGGTCGGGCGGGTCATCGCAACGTAGTGTAAACGGAGCCGACCAAGCATTCGAGAGCCCTCGTAGAGCACCTTGCCTGGGCGATTCAACCGCGACCCACCTATCTTCGCGCCAAGCAGCCAAGGTTTGAGTTCGCTCAGGTGATGTGCGAAGTAGAAGCTGTCGAGTACCAGTGTCGCGGTGTGGGTCTCGCCCTTGACCGAGTGAATTGATCCCAGTCGAATGCGGACCTGTGGGGCATCCTCGGGGTAAACGAATAGATTGTCTGTATGCGCAATTGGCGCGGCTCCGGCTTGGAGTGCTGCTCGATGCTCCGGCCAAGCGAGAAATGCAGTCGCATCGTCAAGGGCCCCGGCGCCACTCAGCTGCTGGACGATTGCTTCAGCTTGCGGAAGCAGCGCTGCCTGCCAATCCGCTTCAACGATCTCGCCACGGCATTCGAGCACAGCTTCGATCAGGGCGAGATAAGCGGGATGCGCCTGAGTGTCGGCTAGGAGATCGGTGACTCGGCGATGCGGCGACTTGCGCGTTATCCGCCCGTGCGTCCCGCCGACAAGTTCGCTTGCTGCGAGTAGCGCCGAAGCCGTCGCATTGACGAGCTTGTCACTGTTGCCGCTACCGGCCATCTGGAAGCGCGCGCGTGCCAAATATTGCGCGAAACTGGCTGGCGCCGCTTCCTTGCGTGCGCAGGCCGGATCATAATTGGGGGCGTAATGGCCCATAGCGTGCGGCACCCGGCCAGCCTCGTCGAGATCGTGCACGCCCGCCACCGCAGTAAACACGCCGCGTTCGAGCACATGGGCGTCAAACGTCGCGACGAGATGCGCGCCATAATGGGGCAGCACAGACTGCACGCTGGCGTCGTCGAACAGGAACAGCGTGGGCGCGTGGTGGGCGACGCCGTGCTCCGGCGGCGGCCCTGCACCGACCAGCTCCTGGGGCGCAACCCCGAGCCCCTTCACTTCATCTGCGAGCAGCTGCGCGAAACGGTAGCTGCGCGGCATCGCCTGAACCGCAGCGCTGGGGAAGGGATCGGTCGCAGCGCCTTCGGCGCCGACGCGCGCATATATCGCTTGGTTTGAGTCTCCAAAGCGCTGCCGGCGCGATGGCGCGTCACCCGCGGAAAAGATTCGGTGCAGGAGCGCCGACTGCGCCTCGCTATTATCCTGGGCCTCGTCGACGAACAGCAACGGGAAGCGCCGCCGGAGGTCTACGGCGGCCTCGGGCCGCTCGTCGAGCAATTCGTTCGCCCAGACGAACATCTCGTCGAAACAGAAGTATCCCTGTTCGCTGCCCGTACGGCGCGCTTCGAGGAGCGCCTCGTAAGTCGGCGTCTTCGGCCCGAACTTACCGGTACTGCCGCCTGTATAGTCAGGCCGTGTGTAAATCAGACATCCTTCGCTGAGTCGGGCTTTTTGGACTGCCCAGCGTGTCTTTCTGGGCAGGAGTCTCCAGCGCATGGCAAGCGCAATTTGCGTATCGATGCACTGCACTTCGAGACCCTTAGAGCGCAGCCAGGGCAGCGCCAGATACTCGTTCACGAACGCGTGGATCGTGCCAACGAAATGCGGGTAGCGGGTCAACGAGATTCCTGCAGCCGAATTGCCGAGCTTGACACCGATTTCGTTGCGCGCCGCATTGGTATGCGAGAGTACGCAGATTCCTTGCTGCCGGTGCGGCCACCTCGTTGCCAACACGGCGAGCTTCGCAACCAGAAGCGTGGTCTTGCCACTGCCAGGACAGGCCTCGAAATCGATCGTGTCGAGATTGAGCATTGCCCGGAGACGGCTATCGTCATCACCGACCGGCGCGAAGCCGTCCGGCCCAAGTCCCATGAGCTCGGCCGCCCAAGCCACGTCCTGCTCTCGGATAAGATCGTCGAACATCGGCTTCAGGCCGCCGCCGTCCCCGCTGCCGCAGCGCCGTTCGGCTCGGGCGCGGGAAAGGCTGCTGTGACGTGGGCGATCGCTGCGACGACATAGGGCGGCAATAGCTGCCGCAACGCTAGATCGGTGAGGGTTCCGGCTTCCAACTCCTTCTCTAGCAGCTCCGCGAGATACTGGGCGGCGATCGCCTTCGATGCCCTCTCGACCTCGAACAGCGCATAGACGTGCGAGCCAAGCGTCTCCGGGTCATGACCGGCATCAACCAGTTGCTGATAAGCCGCATCGGCCCCTGCGAGCACTTCGGCTTGCGCTGCGCGGTCGGCCGCGAGTGCTTCGTCCTTCAGCGCGAGCGTAGCGGCGCGATAAACTTGTTTGCCAAGCCCGTGAAAGGCAAGGTCATATTCGAGCGTCCATTCGTCGGAAACGAAAGTCTCTACCCGCTGGCCCGAAGCCCTAGCGCTTCGTTCGACACGGCGCTGCGCAAGCTGCCCTACAGGAAAGTCCGCCTTTATCCGCCATTGCCGAAGCGAGGGTGGTCTTGCAGGCACCTGCTCACCGGGTCGGAGCTTTCCGACGATCCATGGAGCGACGTCTGGCATCACGTCCATGTCGGTGACGCAGGCGACGGGGATGCCGATCTCGCCCTCCGTTTCAGGGTCTTGGCGGAGGAAGATCCGCGCATAACGCCCCAACCCGACGCCCCCAACGTTGACGAGCGACACCCCATGTTCATGAAAATCGCGGCCAAGCAGCTTGGCGATGACTGGCATGAGGATAGTCTCGGCATCGCCTTCGACTATCATCACCGCGCGCGCGAAGAACAGGTTTGCCTTGGTCACATCGAGAAAACGCTCGAGAAAGCGATAATCTGTGCCGCTGAGTTGGGTTTTGCCACGACACAAAGGGAAGGCCCGCCCGCCTTCGATCAGCGCCAGATTATTGAGATCCAGGTCAGAGGCCAGATTCGGGCTGTGTGTCGTGACGATGATCTGGATTTTCTGGCCATCAGCGCGAGGCTTGCTTGCCTGTGCCTGCAGGAACGACATGAGCCGAAGCTGACGCTGCGGATGGAGATGCGCCTCGGGCTCCTCGATCAGTAGCAGCGGAAAGCCGTCGCTTTCTGCCGCGAGCAGCAGCAGCTCGCAGGCCATGAAGAGTAAATTGTTCGATCCGAGCCCGCGGCTGTATGCGGTGTCCGCGTCGGCCGATCCTGTCAGGGCCAGCTCAAGCTTTTCTAGAACCTGCCGTAACCTGACATTGTCTTCCTGCGCTTCGGCGACGCCGATGCGTGCCAAAAGCAGATCATCTGCGAACGACAAGGGTGCAAGGTATTCCTCATTGAGTCGCTTGCGCGCCTGCTTGATGCCTTCGTTTTCGCCGAACAGGTAGGTCGCATAGTCGCCGAGCCCGAGGACACTTAGGTCTTTGGCCTCTACCGGAGGATTGGCGTTGCGGTCGAAGCCGACGCCGGTATTCCGGATCTCGGCGGTGTACTGGAGGATCTGCGACAGACGCGATCCCCGCCCGGCCCTCATAGCGCGCTCCGCATCGCGCAACGGACGCAAATACGTCGCGGTCAAAAGCGATCGCGCACCCAAGTCCATAGTGGGACCATCGCCTTTGGCGCCGGTGCGCCACTCGGGCGGAAGCACACGCCGTGAGCTACCTTCTTTTGCATTGCGCTTGGCGATCCAAGTGATGATTAGCACGGTCTCAACCTGCTCGCCGATCATCTCGTAGGTGAGGAACTCGGCAAAGGCGGCCCGGTCGGCGACCGTGAGGC
Organism: Blastomonas sp. AAP25; assembly: GCF_001295965.1. Lineage (NCBI taxonomy): Bacteria > Pseudomonadati > Pseudomonadota > Alphaproteobacteria > Sphingomonadales > Blastomonadaceae > Blastomonas > Blastomonas sp. AAP25. The sequence continues at coordinate 54,405 of NZ_LJHP01000047.1, read as the reverse complement.
CGCGGAACGTCAGTCCGATGGTAACATGGTCGGCGCGCTCAATACCCGGCGCGCTCTGATGGAAATCAGCGAAATCGACACGCAGCATATCCTGATCTCGCGTACCGAGTACGAGACGGAGCGCGTCTATGATCGCGGTCTTGCCTGCGTCATTCTCGCCAACGAGCGCAGTCAGGCCGGGATTGAGTGGCAGACGGAAAGCGTGCTCGCCCGAACCGAACAGCCTAAAGTTCTCGATCTTGATTTCAGCGATGTACACGCGAGGCCCCTTCGCCAGCAAGATTAGCAGGCAATTAGTCCGCTAGATATAGTTTCCCTGATGTGGGAACGGTTTAGCGTCCTAGCATTCCTCCTTGCCGAGAAAGATTTGCAAAATTAGAGCGTCCGTTCACGCCGAAAGCCGTCATGCAAGCGGTGCGCAAGGCTCCTCAGGTTTGGCCGAAGAACTACCCAGCTGCCGACCCAAGACCAGTCGTTAGATCAACCACTGCGAACATCTGCTTCTAACGGAAAGTGTCGAAGAGGCGTTCAGAAGCGGATTGGCAGGAAGACGCCTCAAAAGTCGCCGTGCGGAGCGTACCGACCGTTTCCCGTTAGCTGCCTTTAGCAGTAGCATGACGCATCTCACTTCAATATGCGTCGCCGACATGCCGAAGCTCAAGAAACCTAGCGCCCCAAGATATGATAAGCGCATAATCCTCTTCATCGATTTCCTTGGGTTCAAGGAAGTAGTCGAACGCACAAAAACGGATGTCGATGAATTCTCAAGGCTTATTGATGCGCTGGAATCGATAGGTGTTGCCGGAGAGCTTACGACCAATGCGAGCCAGCAAGTAACGCAGTTTTCCGATTCCTTGGTGATTTCCTATAAGGTTAGCGAAACCTCGGGCGTATTCTGGATGGTAAATGCGATCGCGTTGACACTGATCCAGCTCGTTGGACAAGGCTATCTGCTGCGCGGCGCGGTGACGATTGGGAAGCTCTATCACACCCAGCGTCATCTGGTCGGCCCCGCTATGCTCACCGCCTACGAGATGGAGTCGAAGGTCGCGTGCGTCCCGCGCGTCATTTTCGACCCAAAAATCATTAAGGCCGCGCGGCGCCATCCTCAGCCCGGCCACACACCGGACGAGGAAGAATCCTATGTACGGCACTTCGTCAAGACGGATCTCGACGGGCAGCTCTATCTGGATTTTGTCACTTGGAAGAGTGTTGTAGAAGTCGCGGGATTGGATAGCGATGCCTATCCCGAATATCTCGCGAAGCTCGCCACGCTCATCGAGACAGGTCTCAACCATGAAGACGTTCGTGTGATCGAGAAATATCTCTGGCTCCACCGCGCCTACGCCGCCGAGCGTGAGCGCTTCGCGGCCATGCCAGCGCAATACGTGCACGATCCCGAGTATGTCGATGCCATAACGGCGCTGCCGAGCTTCAGCGTTCTGGCGACCAAGGCTCGCAAACGCCTCGGAGCCGCTAAAAATTCGTAATATCTCTCTCAAGCGCGGGCAAGCGCCCGCCGTTGGATAGACAGACGCGCGCAATTCTCCAGCATTAGGAAAGGATTACGGCACGTCAGACGGAACAACCGGACAGCCCGTCTCACGTCTCAAAACCCTCCCTCTACGCGCCAGCGGGCGATCAGCCGATGTGGCAAAATCGCTTGAATTCAAAGGCTCAAAGACGCTTGGTGCCCATTGATACGGTCTTGACACTGGGCCTGTAGCAATGCGACCGAACAAGCGGTCGAAACGAGAACCAAATGGCAAACTACGACGACGCCCTGAAAGTAATGGACGCGGTCGCAAAGTACCGTGAGGACGAGAGTTTGCCCGACGACCCGCACGAAATCGACCGCCTCTGCGAGCGGTTGTTCACCGACGATGGATTTGACGAAGTCGCCATCGCATGGAAGCGTATTTCGAAATACGAGCGTGAGGTACACGGAGGCGATTGGCCAAAGGCCGATTGATGAGAATTGCCGTCATGCTACTATTACCGCATGGCGAAACGGATCGAGCTCTACCAGGAAGCGTCCAAGCGCATGGCGATCAGCCCTGACGCTTGCATTGAGCGGATTCGACGCTGCAGCATCAGTACCAAGTTCGGATATGAGAGCACTGACCCGGCGTCGCTAGCCGCGATCGTGGGATTGGACGAAGACTGGGGTGCCACCGCTTTTGCGGAGCTGCGGAGCACGGGCTTCATCAATACGGACTGGTCCCGTTTCAAATGGTACCAGCCCAGCGGCAAGGAACTCGATGATAAGATAGCCGAGCTAGCGGCAATCGAAGCCGCGGCAATCATCAGACTGTCGTCCATGGACTGCGCGCCGGCACTACCTGCTATCCGCGCCTTGGTTGAGAACTTCCTCGAAGAAGCGGATGGCGGGGACACGATTGCGACGAGCCTTGCTCATAACAGGATGATGCTGGCGATCGTCAGCGCCACCGGCGAGCTTCGCCTCATGGAAGATTACGTCAAACATGCCAGTGTGGCGGTCGCCTATGCAGTTGCGGCTCGACTTGAGGCTGCCGACCTCGATGGCATGAAACGTTCAGCTAATGTCATTGTGGACCTCATCGGGACGACCGAACCGCGGGACTGCGCAGCCGAAGCTGTCGCCATGCGGCTCCACCCGAGAGAGCCCGTGAACGCGTAAGGCATCCCACTCAGCAAAGCGGCAAAGCTGCCTGACCGACCTCCGTAAGAGGCTCGATGATCGGCGAGAAAGTGCGGGAGCTGCCCGCATAGGTTGGATACCCAGCGATGTTGTCCTCGATCGTCTGGAATCCATCCTGGCGGTCATTGACCGGATAGATGCCCTCGCCCATCTTTTCGATGAGCGTCTGAAGCGAAGGGGCGATGCCATCGAAGAAGATCCGGCTAGCTGCGCGAACGCCCGCAATATCGCCTGTCCTGGCGGCATCAAGAAACCGGTCGCTAGCCTCCACCAGAAATCCTGTGCGGACAGAATAAGAGTCTGCCATCCAAAGGAGGCGGAAAAACGCCTGGGGGATGAACTGCGAGACAAGGTTGGCAAGGGTGCTTTCCTTGCCACCCAGGACGATATGCGTGAGCCCCATTGCACCGAGAAAAAAGTCCTCGTGTTTCACAGGGACGTTTCGAATGCGTTCGTCGATGAATGCCGCGAGTGGGCCCAGAGTTCCGCCCCCGGACTGCGCCAACCGGACTGCCCCGATCTCGACGATTGCGCCCAACGAAAGGCGCCATTCCTCAACTTGGCTCTGCGAGAATGTTGAGATGACATAGGACGTGCCCGAGCGGGTAAGATAGCCGCCGACCTTCAAGGCGACCAGCAACCTGCGCGCCATATTGATATGAAGCCCGTAGTACGCAGCCATGTCCTGGGCAGAGTACGGCGCTCCAGCCTTGAGCTCGCCAAATAGAATGCGCTCGCGAAGATCGAGATATGTCGCGTCAGTCTTCGATAACATGCTCTCAACGGCTCGCTTGAATTCAGCGTAACCGCTCCCCTTCTGGTATGATTCTGGCACCCCACGCAATCGCTGATACAAATCGAATCGGCAATCGACTCCTAACCCCTCGCAGCGTTGAACCTATGATTGTCTTTTTGGCGTAAAAACGCTACGGAAAGGCTAGGAGAACGCCGATGGACGATTTCAACAACAGATCGAACATGGATCCGATCACTTATGCTGTCGTCACTGGCGATATCTCACGCGGCGCATCCCCAACTGATCTCCCTGGCCGTTTCGGCAACCCTAGGATCCCGGAAGAGTATCTCACCTACGGAGGGAAGCCTTCGAAGGGTGGTTCGCTGATTGCACTGGCGCTTTCGATTGCCTTCCTCATCGTGGCCGTCCTTAGCTGGTAGGCTTTCCGGAATAGCGGTCGGGTTCAAAAGGTCACCGCTGATCACGATCATAGAAGCGCTCATTGAAGCGATCGTCGGCACTGTCCTCGCCTTTGCGATCCTGCTGAAAATCCTGACGGCGCTGGCCGGATCGCGTGACATTGGTCTCATAACGCTGCCCGAGAGACTGACCGCCTTCCTCAATTCTATCGCCGATCGTGCTGTCTGATGACCCCTCGACAAGATTGCGCGGCGATACGGCTGAACGACGGGGCCTCTGTCCGCTTAAGTCTGTCTCGGTAAATGAGCCAGGACCCGAGACATTGCCGACAAGCGAACCGGGCTGCGGGATCAGATCGTTGAACGGCGCCACTCGCTGATCATAATAGTCGGCGATGATCGCCCGCGCGACCACTTCAGCAGTCGCCTGCTCCTGGGGGCTAAGATCAGTACGTGCCAGACTGGGTGCTGTCAGACCCAGATCGGCAGCCTTTTCCTGGTACCGGCTTGCGATAATCTGGCTGAGGTCAAAGGAGAGATTGGACCCATAGCCATCCCTGCTCGAGGTGTTGCTGCTGAGGGATTTCGAGACCTCGTCGATCGCCGCAATGCGCTTATCAATCCGCCGAACGTCCTCAAGAGCCTGTTCCCGGGAAAAGGCCGCCTCCGAGTACCCCTCGCTCCGGCTGAAGCTGCCGCTCTGCGAATAGCTGCCGCTGTCCTGCGTTGCGTTGGATCCATTCGAACGATTGTCAGATGTCGATGAGTCGAAGCCTTGGCTCTGGTTGGCTTCAGTTCCTCGGGTAACCGAATCTAGCCGCGAACGGCCGCCACTAATCCCCGCTTGAACGTTGCCGCCAATGGCACCATTCGCCCCACTTCCGCCCTCGCCATTTGCAGCGCGATTACCGCCGCGTCCCGCTGAACCACCAACGCTCAGCGAGCCACCCTTGGTTGTTTCGAGGCGATCCGTATTGCTTTGCTGGGCACCCTGCGAGGAACTTACACGATCGCTCTCCGAGACCGTGTCGCGTGCATCAAGCGACTGGTTGTCAAACCGCTGAAGGTTCTCGCCCGACCGGAACCCTGCAGAACTCTCGGAACCGCTGGAATTGCGGGTGCCGGTCGTTTGCCGGCTCGACGTTCGATCAGCCAACGATAGCGCGCGGGAACGCTCTTCGCTCAGCGTATTGCGTGCAGTTTCCAGTTCGGACAGCGTCTGCTGGCGCTCAGCATTCGCGAATTGGCTGACAGAGGATGCAAACGCGAGGCGGCTCATCGCAGGTGAGGTATCGTAAACCGTCGACCCATCTGATGTTGTTCGGGTGATCGCGGCATTCGCACCTACGCTCGACATGATCGGCGCGCCCCCCGAGAAAGATGGCGCCGTGTTCCACTGGTCAGACTGCCGGTTGGAGCTCGAGAGGTTCATGTAGCTCTCGTTGCCGTAGGCATAATTCCCGGTCGTGCGCTCCACTGCGGCAGCCTCGGCCGCAGACTGGGCAGGCGCCAACATCGAAGTTGCCTGAGACGAAACCGCCATCGCGCCTTTGGCCATGCCCGCAGCCAGGAACGGGATCGACATCATCAGGAAGCCAGCAATCGTTGCCGTATCCGTGTTGACGGCATCGATGCCTGCCATCCCGGCCATCGTCACCCCGCCAGGCGAGGTCGCGTTCATCGCATCAGCCGTCCGGTCCATGATGAACATGTGCAGGACCACGTAGAGCGGTCCCCAGGCGGCCAGATAGAAGAAGCCGGTAAAGTATCCCTTCAACGCAGGCGTGCCGCTGCGCGGGATGAGGAAGAGCGGGAAGATCACCGGGAACATCGCATAAAAGACGACCGTCAGGACGATGTTGAGGAGCGGGACCCAGGTCATCGCCTGCTCCGCTATCGACGTATAGGTGTTGCGGGCCTGCTCCTCGGCACGCAGGACAGCGAAGGTGTCACCATCGGCCGCGCCGAGGTTGGCGCGCGCCTGAAGGAAGGCGTTGACGAGCGAGCGCTGTTGGAAAATCTGCTGTGCGGTCTGCGAACTGCCATGGAAATGGTTGGCGACAATCGGAAGGTCCGCAATCAGCTTCGAGCGCGCGAGCGCAGGGGTTAACCCTGGGAAAATCTTGCGACCTTCTTCCTCAAGTGCCGTGTCGGAATAGGTCGTAACGCCGGTGGCGATCGCCGTATAGCCGGCCTGACATGTGATGATGGTGGGAGCACCGCTTTCGGGGATGAACTTCATCCCCCGCGCAGGCGAGCCCGGTCCCATCTCCGTCAGAATATCGTTGGAGTTCGCGATCGTATCGAAGGATTTGAAGCCGAGCAGAATGTCGTAGAAGAGGCACTGCTTCATGTACTCTTCAAGATTGGCGCTGATGCGGGGATCGCGGATCCGGAAGTCCTGGGTGCGGTCCCAAAGGCGCGCGCCGTAGATCATGCCATTGCTCGACATCTGCAGCGAACCTGGCATCACAAAAACCGTCTCAGCCGTGCGCGTGAGCCAATCACCAGCAGTCGAACTAACAGAGGCTATCATTGCCAGTCCCAGAGGGACGTTTGCGACCGTAGCGGGTGCCAAGGATGGATTGAGGCGGTCGGTAACCCTCACCGTCATCGTAGGTACGATGAGGGCACCGTACATGAGCGTCGCCCCCAGGAACCAGTTGAACCAGGCACGCCAGTTGAGGCTGAACGCCACCACCAGCAGCGTGTAGATCAAGCCCATGACCATCACGACGCGCAGCAGCGAGCGAAAACCCCCTCCCCCTGTCCAAGCGGATACCGCGTTGAAGACATTGACGATGTATTCGCCCCCGCCGATCGTGAAGATCTCCATCATTGCACGCGGTCCCTACTGGATGCCCTGACGCGAAAGCGACGTGCTGAATGACAGCGCGGCCGACATCTGCGGCGACAGGTTGTTCCTGAGCGTGCCCTCAAGAAACACCGCTCGCTGAACCACATGCTGGGTCCGGTCGAGGCGCAGCTTCATGCCTTGCGAGTATGTGTCGAGGACCTGTCGGACCGAATTGATCTGATCGCGCCACTGCGAAAGAGCTTCTTCATTAGCGTTCTGGAAGGTCCCTACCCCGTGCGAGGCATAGCCATAATATTGCTGCGCAAGCGCATCGAGGAGATCCATAGCCACGATTTCGGCGAGGTCATTCATGTCGTTGCTGGTCATGCCGCCAAGGGTTGCGGCAGCATTGACCGTCATGATCTTGTAGAGCGGTATCGTGGTCGCCCCGAGCAAGCCGATCTCGTCACTGGTGAGCGCGGCATTGCTGCGAACCTTCGCGTTCATGCTCTCGATCATCGCCCGGACCCTCGGTTTCAACGCCTGCGATGCCGAAATCGACATGGCCTGCGTGGTCGGGTTGAGGCACTTGTCGTTGGTATCGCAATTCAGCATCGTGACCGAGCTGGTACCGTCCAGAAGCGCAGTCAAAAGGGCGCGGTCGCCCTGCCCCACGAACTGGAACCCGCGTTTGCCGCTGGCATCCCCATCCTGGTAGAAGATCACCGTTCCGACGAAAGTCATGAGGTACTCACGAAACTCGGTCGAGAAACTGGGGTAGCTTTGCTTGAGCATCTCCCACGTGAAGTTGTAACTCTGTGCAGGAATGTCGGGATCGCTGTTGGCCGCGATCGTCGAGGCACGCTGCCCCCCTGTCCCGCATTCATGGCGGCTCTTGGCCCAATCGGAGAACAGCCCCTGGCTGTTGCCGACCGACTTGCAAATCTCCGAGGACATCCGATCGGACTTGCCCCACAAGCCGCCGACGAGGTTCTGCGCCACTTCGCAGCTGTTCATGTTGAACTGGTTCATCTGCTGAACCTTCTGTGCCATCTCCTCGATGGTCGAGGCGATCTGCGGGCTGATCGACTTGATCGCGAGCTGGAAGGCAAAGCCCAGCGCGTTGTTGGCAGTCGCTTTGAGCATCGCCACGATCTCATCGGTGTTGATGAAGGAGAAGCTGCCGGAGAAGACGTCGATGCCCCCGCATCCGGCCTTGACCCCGGGCAACTGGAGATTGACCGGGGTCATGTTCTTTTGCGGAAAGCGGGTCCAGATGTTGCCGCCCGAGTAATAGCCTGCCGACTGGCCCTGATAGGCGACGGGGCCGGTGGCATTGGCAGCGGCGCCCATATCGTCGAAGAAGTTATTGAGCTCCGAGCCGACGTTGGCACTGACGGGGGCTGCAGCGAAACTCGCTGCGGCAAGTACGGCAAGTGCCGTCCCCGACGAGCGGAAGAGGCGGGCGGCAACGCCGCGTTTGGTCTGGCGGGCCATCAGTAGTCACTCCCGGGCTCAATTTGGGTGAGGTAGAAAATGCGCTGCATCACATCGTCGGCCGCCATCACGCCGTAGCCGATCGGAATCGGCTTGCGTGTCTGGGTGTCGAAAAGGACCAGGGCTGGAACAGCGCCGCCCTGAAGGCCCATGCGCTGGTATTGGCCGCTATCGACGACATAATTGGGGAACGCTTCGTTGGGCCCGCCATCCATCGAGACCGCGAGCACCTCTAGCCCGTATGTGTCGGACAGTGCCCGCATTACCGGCGAAAAGGTTCGGCAAGCCGAGCAGGACGAGGAGTAGAAATAGAAGACCCCGTAGCGCTCGGTGAGCGCCGCCATCGAGCCTTCACGCTGGGCTTTGCGATCTTCTGCCCAAGTCTGCTTTGCGAGAGTCGAAACAGGCCGTTCGAGCGTATAGTCGAGATCGGGGTTCTGCCAGATCGAGCGACCCCACACATCCGCGAATGTCGAAGCGCGGTCGAGCTGCTCGCGCTGGAACCGGATATAGCTGACGATGTTTTCTGACGTTGGCTCAAGAATGGCCCGTGCTTTGAGCTCATCGAGCTTCGCCGTAATCTGAGCCATGCGCTCGGTCGCAGGAATGGCTGGCGATGCGGGCCTTGCCTGCTCGCGTGCCTTACGCTTTGCCTCCTCGGAGTTGCAGTAAAACCAGCTCCCAAGCTTGCGCTCGTCGCAGTAGAACGCATCGCGATTGGCATCAGCCGGTGGCTGGGCGAGCAAGGGGACAGCCGCCGCCCCGAGGGCTGATGCAAGGCTCAGGAGCGCTAATCTCGTCATGGGCATTTTCCTTTTTCAAGGTCGAGCATCTGCAAGAGGAAGGCAGTCTTGAAATAACCGCGGCCCCGGTCGATCATCCGGATCATTCCCCCCGACAGGGTGGTGGTCGCCTCCACACCTGCTGGCGTGAGGCAAAAGTCGAAATCACCATCACTCATCCGAGTGATGGAGCCGCGATCAAGAAGACGCTTGATCGATGCTGCGAGCTCACCGACCGTCGCAGGCCGCAAGAACCAGTCTTTGATGAGTGCGAACATCTCGGTCTCGCTGCGCGCCAGATCACGACCGATGGCGACGCTGACCGCGAGATCGAGCACCTGCGCGGGCGGAAACGGCTCGCTATGCGGGAAGGCAAGAATTTCAGCACTGCTCATGGGTCAGGTCCCACCGTTCGTGTTGTAGTAGCTTTGGATTTTCTGCTGGATCTGGATCGACATATCGATCTCGTCAGGCAGCTTTGCCGCATCAACGAACTCGGCATAAACTTCCCGAAAATCCATGCGGCTCAAGTCAAGCTGCTGGAACTGGGCGATCAAGAAACCTTCGCAGTCAGGGCGCTGCGGCGTCCCCCACCGCATCCCAAGCTGCGCCTTGCCTTGCTCATTCAGAATCCGGACGAGCTTACTGCCGTAGCAGCAGTATGACTGCTTGCGGGTCACGCAGACGCCGAGCACGCGGGCTGAGCAATAGGTCCCGATAAAGCGGCACAGACCCTCATCATCCCGCTTGTCGACCTCACGGTCCTCGCGGTCGCAAAGGAACGGCGTGAGAAGCGGCACGCCCTTGCCGCTGCAGCAGTTCGAAAGGCCAAAGACCTTGCGGGTGCAGCGCAAATGCTCGCCGCTGAAGATCTTCAGCCGGTCGGGATCAAACCCGTCCCGCAGCTCGCCCATGACGTTCATGGCGACCATGGCGTCCTTGAACTCGGTCGATGCCTCGCGCTCGACCTGAGTGCATTCCCCATTGATGCAATAGAGATCCCCTGCACAGACATAGGCCGGCGGGGGCGGCGATCCCGCGCCGGGAATGGCGCACTGATACCAGCGATCATGGACGTTGCAGGTCACACCATCTGCGTCAAAACTCAGGCACTCGTCATGGCTGAACCTGCAATCGCCACGCGCTTCAAGGGCTCCACAGTCATTGGCAGGAGCCACCCCTTCACATTGATAGGTACGCTGCCACTCCCAGCAGCTGCGCGTCACCGAAAGACCATTGATGACCCGCGTCTCTCCAGGCGCAGTGCAGACCTCGCTTGCAAGCGTGCAGGTGGCACCATTCGTGGCGCTCTGGCAGGCGGCCTCGTCAACGCTCTCGCCGACGATCCGCGAGGTATTGCGTTCAATCCCCCCCGGTACGCCGCTTAGCCGAGAGGGGCATTGCCAGAACTGGCGGAAGAAGGGCTCACCCGGCTCAGCACACCACCTGCGACCAAATTCCTCTTCGACCCACTGCAGGCACCTTTGCCCTACCCGAACGGTGCGCTCGAGAGTGCAAGAGCTGGAGCCCGGTGCTTGCGCAAGCATCGGACACATCTCATTGCGATCAGCAAACGCTTCGGTTTCGCAAGAATACTCCCAGGTGCGTCGTCCCTCGGTCTGGATCTGCAACGACGCATTACAGCTGCGCGCCTCCGCAAAGGGCTGCGAGCCGGCATTGCAGCTTTCGAGATAAGTCGTGGTGCCCGTCCCTCCAGGAGGCAAGGGGTTGCAGGCTCCCGCGGCTCCTCCGGGCCCACCACCAGCGCCTAGGTAAGCGTCAGGGTCAGCTTCGATCAGACGACCGGCAGACAGGTCGACAGTCCCCGGATCGAACCGGGTCCTGTAGGGATCGACGATTACGCGGTACTCATCGCGATACCGCTGCGCTTCTCCCGCCGCCGTCAGCCCGACCGGATCGTCGACATAATCGCGCGAAGGAATATCCGTGCCCTGAAAGCCTGGCACGTTTGCCGCCGAACCATTGCCAAGAATGCCCGATGACGTGGTGTCACGGACACCCTTTGCGATTGCTTCGCCTTCTACCCTCGCATCGCTGGCTGCCATCTGAGCGTGCGCAAGATGACCGCAAGCCGCAAGCGCAAGGGAGACCGCAAGGATGCGCAGGCCATTCACCTTTTCCCCCTCAGATTGGCAAGAGCGAGACGGGCAACCGGGGCGCCCGGCCCGCCCGCCCCGGCGAAGGTCTCGAGCACATAAGCCACACTGGTATTGCCTGAGATGCGATCATGCGGCGGCGGCGCGGTCACACAATCGAGCTGATCGCAGGGCTCGAAATCGGTCGCGAGAGCCACATAGGTCGGAACTCGGTCGACACCGAAGGATCGAAACAGCCGCGGATCGATTGCCACATTGCTTGCGCCCGACTGGTCGACAACCTTGCGGATACCGCTGATGAAGGTCTGCGGATTGCCGGTGGAGAAGCCGCGGAAAACAACAACGCCGCCTGCCCTGGTCGTGTCAGCGATCATCTGTGCGAGCGCCTCTTCGGGCATCGACAGGCTCGCGAATGCCACAAACAGTGGCGCACCCTTGGGGCGGGCCATGCCGGCCCTGGCGCCAGCCACCATCTCGTCGAAGTCGATGGGGCCATCTTTCCCGGCGATTTGCGACACATCCAGGCCTTCAACCGCCTCATAGCCTTGCGCGACAACCGTCTGCGCCTCTTCGCCTTGGGTTTGCGCGTTAGCGGTAGCGTAGTCGAAGAGCGCTTGGGCGTCGGCCTTGAATGTATCGGCCCGCGCCTCGATCGCTTTCGGGTCGAAGTCGGTCAAATCCTGAGCAACGACGGCAGTCACACCAAGCAGCAGGCTGGCAGCGAGAGCGGGGAAGAGTCCTCTGCGGTTCATTGGCGCGACCTCACAGCATGCAACAATTGCGTTTGCGCCAGAGGAGGAAGCCGACATCCTCGCCTTTGACGGGATAGACCTGCCCAGATTTGGGCAAGATCGTGGTCGCTCCAATCGGAGAACAGGCTTCGCGGCCACTCACCATGGGCGTCGGATTTACCTGCTGCATCCGGTACTGGCTCTTCTTGAGGATCGGCATGATGTACTTGGAACACAGCGCTTTCGATCCGCTGGTGCCCCAGGCGAGACCCTGACGGTGGAGCTTGTAGACCATGCGCTCGGCCGCGAGCCGCGCTGACTGCTTGATGCCGATATTGGCACCAACATTGCCGTTCATCGGATACATCGAACCCTGGCAACCAGAGCACCAGAACAGCTCGTCCATTGGCAATCTGGTCGTTGCCGAGATGCAATCGGCCGAGCACGCGGCCTGTGCGATGACTGAGGTGAAAAGGGCGGCCTCGGGATTGAGGAGAGATGCCAGCTCGTCGTCCTGCCAAAGCGGATCGATCTCGCTCATATAGGCAACGTCGAACGAGCTCGCCTCGAGACACAGGAAATCGGTCACCACTTCGAGCCAGTACAGAAGCGGGTAGATGTAATAGTGCACGTGGTATTTGGCGGTGCGCTGGGACTGGCCCCCTAGCTGCGCGCCGTCCGAGGCATAACCGTTACCGATCGGAAAGCCGGGGTCGAGCTTGATGCCGCCAAGGTTCGGAAAGCACCACGGCTTGGTCGAGACATCAATCAGCCGGACCGGCTCCCAGAACCCGATCGCAAGGCCGATGCGCGGCACAGGCGTGCCGCAGGCGCAGATCGGAAGATCCGGATTGTCGGTGTCGGCACGCGATGATGGCCAGATCTTGAGCGAGCCCAGCGACAAGGGGAACATGCAGCCCCAGCACACATCGGTCACCGGATTGACGAAACTGCCTGAGCACCGACCAGGCCCGCTGGGAAGACCCTGAGCCAGAACCGGGGGAGCCAGCACGGATATCGCCATGAACAGGGACGCAAAGCCCAGGAGGAGCGCAAGGAGCCTAGAGCGCATCGTCTCTCTCCCTCATCAACCAGGCATCATCCGCCGCGTTTTTGGCCCGGACCCAAAGGACCCCCTGAACCAGAGCGAAGGTCGTAGCGCCTGCGAACAATGCGAGAGCAAAGATGCCGGTTAGCGCCCGAAGTGCCCCGAACGAGACGATGAGGGCAGCGACCAGAAAGAGCCCTGTCATCGTGCGCAAACGTGCCGCCTTGAGCGCGCGCGTTTCGGGGGCAGCAAGGGGTGCCGGAACCAAATTGCGCCAGGAGTTCATGCCCCCCTCCCCTTGCGCGCAATGGCTTGCTCAGTGACTATAAGGACGTCGCCGCGCTGCTCGACCAGCGCCGGGGTCCGGCGTATCCCGAAATAGCTGGTAAGACGGCCGTCCTGATCAAAGTAGAACCGGCGCTGGTGAACCTTCATGAGCCCGAAGGGAGAGCCATCAACGAAGATGATCTTGGCGCGCGCATCGCCCCCGTGCTTCATCGCCCATTCGACTTCTGCCGGGTCATCACCATCAACAAAGAGAAGTTTCTTGCTAAGCGCGGCGGCGGCAAGAGGATTGACGCGCTGACCCGCCACAGCAATCAGGTTGCCCTTGTGATCACGGATGTCTTTGTCGATCCGGATCGACGGATCGAACTCCCAACTCCGGGTCTCTTCCGCAGGCGAAATCCCGGAGACCGGGAGCGGGCGCATCACCCTCGCCTTCACCTTTTCGGCGAACTGGCGATTCATCTGATCGAGTTTTCCGGTCGCAGCCGCATGGTCGAGCCGCACCTTGATAACGCTCAGGAGATCTGGCTCAGCAATGGGCCATGTCTGGCCCATCTGCCCGTGGTCGACGCGTTGCCCCGACACTGCCCCGCCGCTCGAAGCCGTCGCTGACACCGCAAGTCCGCCAGCAACGAGGAAGGAGAAAGCGACCCTCACAGGATTGGCTGCCCGGTGCCGACAAGCCGGTCGCGGCACACAAAACCGATATGCGCATAGCGGCTGTCGAACCCGTCCTTGTGAGGTGTGCCTGCAAAAATGCAGCCTTCCGGCACAACCCCGAGCGGGCCAGCTGCAAGACGATCGCCCCGCTTTGTCATTGGTTTGATGGTCGCCACGCGCTTGCCATTGACGTGCACATCATTCCCGATGCGCGTCACCATGTCGCCCGGCAGACCAAGAGCGATCTTGGTGAAAGCCGCCGGTTTTGCCCCAAAGTACTTGACCGTAATGGGATCATGACCGGGATGGAAAACCACATAGTCCCCGCGCACCGGAAAACGCCTGGCTTCGACCATGAACGCCCAGTTCGGGAGCGAATCCGTCACGTTGATCATCAGCGCGTGGTTCTCGCTCCACTTCGAAGCTGCGCTGAGGGCACCTGCAACGAGACAGACAGCAGCGATCGCCATAAGCCTGCCGCCGGTCGAAAGGCGTCTGGTCCCACCTGTCGTAACAGGAGGCTCGCCGTCCGACAAAAGCCGAGCAAACCCCTTGCGCTGAGCCGAATGAAGGAGCGGATCAGGGTTTGCCATCGCGCTGACGTCCCTGATTGGCAGCCATAAAGGCCTGCATCTCTTGTTCAACGCGGGCCGCTTGCCCCTGAGGAGCAGCGCCGAGCGCCTGCGCCGGTTGGGGACGCGGAACCTTTGCGTAAACGGCAGTCTTCACGCTCTGCGTGACGTCGGGAACTTCGCCCCCTACAATCGCCTCATGAACGAGCACGACTTTCCCGGATCTCGATAGGCCGGAGACAGTCTCATCCAGCGCAGCCATGAAAACAGCGGTTTGCCGTGCTGCGGTCTGCTCGTCGGCATTCGAGCGTGCCTGTGCCTGGAGATACTCCCCAATGATGCCCTGCAGCTGAAGCTGGACGAATTCCTGCTGCCCTGACCCCTGTGCGGCAACGCTCTTGGTCACCCAGGCCCCCCACACAAAGGTCGCCGCAGCGCCAGCGAAAAGGAGGATTTCGCGAGCCGACAGCGCAGCAAAGCGACTGCGAGGTCTGACCTGCGAGGCCTTTGTAGACGCGGGTGTGGCAGGCGCCGCCATATGGTCGAAAAGGTCCGTCATTGGTCATCTCCAGCTACAAGGAAGGCTGAAATCAGGCTCGCGCGGCGGAAGAAGCCAATCAGCACAAAGCCTGTGAGCATGACGCCAAAGCTGATGGCCGCGAATTGATCGCGACGCGCCGTGTCAGCCGCGACGAAGCGCGAGGCGAAATTGTCCAGCTGAAGCATCAGGCCATCGAGCGTGAAGCCACCAAGGACAAGGAAGAACAGGGTGGCGATGCCGAGGGTCGCAAGCGCGCTGGTGGCAAGCCAACCGCTGAGCCGAAGGGCAATAACGAGAAGATCCTGAGCGGCCTTCTTGCGGCGCGCAGTGGCCGAGTGACGCATCAGGGAACGGCCAAGGGGACAGGCCAAGGGACGAGAAGGCGTGCTCATTCCGCAGCCTCCCACATCGGAAGATATTCAGGCACCTGATGTTCTTCAGGGAATGCGACTGCCTCGATCGCATCCTGCATCCGGTAGCCACGATGCACATAGTCCTCGATCTGGGCGAAAACGTGCGGGCTCGATGAATAGAGCGTGCCCGAGAACCGGTCGAGGACGAGCCGAGCGACGCATTCGGTTTCTGGACCCCGGATGAAGATGTCCGAATAGTCGGTGCCGTTGCGCTTCAGTGACCGCAGCAAAGCCTCGGTCATGTTGTCCATCTCGAACCGATCCGAATTGCGGAAATCCGAGATGGTCTCGCCCTTCTGCTGGAGGATGAGGAACCAGTCGGAGTTTTCGAGGGCGGCTCGCGAGCCTTCGGATTTGTAGTAATCGTGGATCGACTGCGTCGCGGTGATCAGCGCGCCGCCATATTTGCGGCAGGTGCGCGAATAGGTCTCGACGAAGTCGGCCATCGCCCCGCCCTTTAGCATCTGCCAGGCCTCATCGATGATCAGCGGTTTCGGGATCGCGCGGTCCATCCGGCGCATAACCTGCGAGGCAATGAACATGATCGAGGTCAGAACGACGCCGCGCAGCTCCACCCGGGTCGCAAGGTCCGAGAGCTCGAACACGGTAAGATCGGCTGACAGATCAAGGTTGGCATCGCCAAGGAAGAACTTCCCGTAGGTGCCCTTTGCAGCGAACGGCAGCAGCGAGGTCGCCAGATCATAGGCTTGAGCGTGCTCGTGGCCCTTGAGGGCCTGCATCACGTGATCGATTGTGCCGTCCCGCCCATGGGTGTCCCACACAAGATTGACCGCCTGGTCGATTAGCCCACGCTCCGTGTCATTGAGCCGGGTCTCATTGCGCGCCATCTGCGACACGATGGATTTGAGCATCGCAAGGCAGTCGACCAAATAGTCGTCGTCACCTTCGGCAAGGGTCTCGTCGATCATGCGAAACGGGTTGATCGAAATGCCCGAAGACAGCTTGAACTCGGTGAAGGTCCCGCCCAGCGCCTTGGCCATATGCTCAAAGCTGCGGCCGTCATCGATCACGATGGTCTTGGCCCCCACCCCTGCAAAACTTGCCGTGAGGTCCTGTAGCAGCACCGACTTGCCCGAGCCGGACTTGCCCGAGATCGCGACATTGTGGTTGCCGGCACTGTTCTGGAAGGGTGACCAGAATTGCGGCTGCCCCCGGCGTCCGATGAAGAGCAGGTGCGGGATGTTGCCGCCGATGTATTCGCCCTGGATCGGCGCAATCGCGGCAAGGTTCGCCGAGCGCATGGTGCGCATGCGCTTCATCCGCTTGAGGTCGCTGTCTAGCCCGTCAGCCAGCAGCAGCGGAAAGTGCGCCATGAAGGCGGGCAGCTGGATATGGGTCTCGTCAATCAGATCCCACCCGCTCGCCTTGTAGAGAGCCTTCAGCGTGCGCTCGCAGGGCTCGCCCCGGCCCTTCGGCGCGATGATCGTGACAGCGTAGTAGCAGGACACGAGCTTCTCGCCCTGCTTGACCCGGTCGGCCACGAACTGCCACTCAGCCGCTTCGGTGCGCAGCTTGGGCACAAGCTTCACGCCCTTGCCTTCCGCAAGCGAGCTGGTGCGCACGAACTTGTAGCCAGCCTTCGCTTCGGAAGACTCCTGATTGGGGATCACTCCACAAGCCGTCTGCAAGACGGGACAGGGCAGGGAGAGCTTGGGGTTGAAGATGTCCCCAATCACCTTCTGGCTATCCCAGGGTGCCCAGCGATCCGGAAAATTGCGCACCGCCATGGTGCGCACATCGAAGCGCTCAGGCACGTAGTCTTTCAACTCGGGCACGCCATCGACTGATGAGCCGGTTGGCCGCAACGACTGTGCCTCAAGCACGAGGCGGTCACGCCCGACATGGGTGACGAGATCCCGCCTGATGCATTGCTCATTGATGGGATCGAACCGGTTGTATCCCGGCACTTCATCGCCAGCGCCAGTGGACGGGGCGAGGATCTCATCGAAGAAGCGGATGAGGTCGGTCGGAGCGAATTCCTTGACCGGGACATCGATGGAATCGAGGGCAGAAATGATCCCCTCGCGCATGGTCATGAGGTCATCGGTCGAAAGGCCCGAACCATCACTTATCCCGACTGCCAGCAACACGCGAAAGCTCCGCACAAAGAACGGGCCATCGCTGGCAAGCGTGGACCATGCTCCATTGCGCAACTTGTCGACGCGGTGGCGGGCGAGCGTCTGGAAAACCCCCGAAGCCTTGTAGCGCGGCAACGCCCAGGTCTGCAGTTTCTCGGCAACGCGCGGGCTCGAATAGTTCGTGACCGAGAACTTGGTGCCGGGCAGAAGAATGTCGGAGAAGAGCGACCCGATCACGTCATTGACCCGGTCGTTTGCACCGACAAGCGGGGCGAGCTCGATGATGAAACCCTTCGAGCGGACCTGATGAAAGATACGCTTCTCCTCATCGAACGAGCGATATCCGAGGAAATGTGAGAGCATTGGAACGCTGGCAGGCCGGGCGTTCTGCTCAGGCTTGCGAGCATCGCCGGTTACCAGATCGATGATGTTGGTGAAGGCCTGCAGCATGGCGCGTTACTCCGGCGTTGCAGGGAATGAGGCGGCCTCGCGCCTCGGCAATCGCTGCTGTGATGCGAGGCGCTCGGAGACCTTCGCCTCGATCTCAGCGATCGGGTTGGCAGGCTGAGAAGCCGCTTGCTGGGCTGGGGCCTGCTGGATCGGCACCGGGGTCTTTGGAAGATTGGACGCCATGGCAGTCTCAGCGCCCACAGAACCCGGCTGACCGTCATCCAAGATGCCAGGGGCAATCGCCATGAATTGCGGTGCGCTCTCGGCGGCCGCCAACAGCCCCTGAGCACGCGCAGGCTTTGCACCTCGTAGCGCAATTGTCTCGAGAGCATCGCCCCGGCCCGGGAGTATCGCCTTAACTGGCACCGCGATGCGGGCATGGGCTGTGCCTGCGGCATCCGTGTAGCCCGGAAACACGACAGACAGCTCGTAACTCGGCGACGAACGCGCAACGAGTGCTTCGGAACCGAGCGACCGGCCCCGCACAGGCGCGGAGATCCCGTCGTCCATCCGGAATGGACCTGCAGGGTTCAGAAGATCCGCCGAGGTCGTTTCCTCGATCCGCGCAATTGCGCTGTCATCGATCACCAGCGAAGGCGCGCAGATACCGTCTGCAGCCTCGCAGCGGAACTTGCCGCTGACATTGGTACCGAGCGTCGTACAGGCCGACAGGGCGAACGTCACAGCCGCGATTGCCATTGCCCCTTTGGTGTTCATGACACCTTCTCCTTCAGCCAGGTTTCGAGGAATTCGCGAGGGCGGAAGCCGTGAAGGACAGCGCCATCGTCGCGCACAATGACCGGGGTGCCGGTGAACCCATGCTTCCTCGCAAAGGCCTCATTGGCATCGAGGCCCGAGGTGTCGCAGCGCCGACCGCTCGTGATCGCGCCTCCGTCATAGGCTTCGTTCACCGCGCGGCGCTTGTCGCTCGCACAAATGACCGCCTCTGAGATTGGACGGGTGCCGAGAACCGAAATCGGGCGCTCAACGACCTTGACGTCGAGCGTCGCGAGGGTTTCGTGGAGGCGTTTGCAATACCCGCACCGGAAATCGCTGAAGACGGTGAGCGTCCGGCCACCCTTACCCATCACGACGCTGCCGCTCGAGGGCAGAGCTGCGAGCGCTGCGGGATCGATACGTGGCAGTGGCTGGGTGCCGCCCGCATCTGCCTGTCGTGCCAGTGTTGGTTCGGCCGCGTCCTCTTGCTCGCCAGCGCCCCCCGCCCCAACCAGCATGTCCGGGTTCATCTCGAGCAACCGGGCAGCTGTGAGATCCTGCTTCGTCTCCATGTCGTAGACACGGCCAATGATGAGGTAGCGCGCCGAGCGGTCGATGTAGAAGAGGTTCTGGCGTGCCTGAACTTCACAAACGCCCTCGATCTTGTCGCAGTCGATCGTGGTGATCTCGGTCTTGGGGAGACGTTTGACCAGCGCTGCCTTGATCGTCGCAGCGTCGTCTGCCGCCGCGGCATGAGCGGCGGCTGCAATTGCAGCGAGGGAGCCAGTGAGCGCGAGGGCGGCCCCTGCCACCTTCCATGTGGTCCATTTGAATTCCATAACGGGCCTCAATTCCTTATGAAGGTGCCGTCGAGGAACACGACCTCGACCGCAGCACCGGTGGGCATCTCGACGACCGGCTGATATTGCTCGGCCCGTTCGATCAGATAATCGGAGAGAGTGTTCCCGGCGTTCGCCGCGCCGCCGCCAATCGCCTGAATGCCGACATCGGAAGCTGACGGGAGCACGGGATCTTGGGAAATCCGGGGGATCTGATTGGCGCCCTGGAAGGCGTTGCCCACCCCGCTTACCAGCCCTGCGAGAAACGCTTGCGTGGTCAGCGAGCCTTCACGGCTGACAACCCGTCCGCGAACGCCCACTTTGCCGCCAAAGGCAATGAAGCCCTTGACCTCTGACACCGCAAAGCGCCCGCCGGGCTGCGCGCAGGTCATGCGCTGCAGCTTCACATAGACCTTTTCGCTGGAGAGATCGCCGTAAGCCGCACCATTGACCATGCACCCCTGAACGCGGGTCGCGAGCAGCTTGCCGTCACCATAGACCGAGCGCGCAGGCCCAGTGATGCGCAGAAGAACCGGCAGCGGGTCACTCTGGCTGCGGGTATTGGTCGTCGCATCAACGCCGACCACCACGGTGGCATTCGCGATCGAGTTGGGCGGGAGGTAGTTCGGGGAGTCGGTGTAAACTGCAGGGGCCTTGGCCGGATCAATGCGCGAGCCCGTCCCGCCCGCTTGCGCGAAAGACACCATCTGCACGTCGTTGCCGCGGCGGGGCAATGCGGCGGAAGATGCGCCGGACGCAGCCGGCGAAGGCACGCCCATCTCACGGGCAGCCGCTACCGGCCCGGGGGCAGTCGGGCGGGGGTTGCCCCTGGTGACCTGCTGGCGCAGTTGCTGGTTCTCACGCTCATAAGCCTCGAGCACCTGCTGCCCGTCGCGCGCCATCGCGGCATTTTCACCGCGCAATGCCTGAATCTCGCTCTGCAATTGCGCAACCTGACCGGCCTGCGCCTCTACGCCTTTGAGGCGCTGATCCTGAGAATTGACCTGGCCTTCGTAGATGGCCATCCATTCCTGATCGACGCGCTGGCGGTTCATCAGGGCATCGGTTGACACCTCGGTCTCGTGCCCAGGCTTGGTTGCCTCTTCGACCACGGTTTCGGTCCGCAAGACATACATGGTCGAAGCCACGACCGCGACACCACCGAGCCCGAAAAACAGCATTCTCTGCCGCTTCTGTGCCCTGTCATTGTCGATGATCGAGCCCGTTTCATCGACCGCATCGCGGCCATCGGCCTCGGCGCCATCCAGATCCTTGGGCTTGCGCTTGAGAAAATCCATGAGGCTTACCTTCCTGCAGGCACGACCACGTAAGCAGCAGTCGCCTGCCCGCTTGCGAGGTTGGGGTTGGAAATTGTGACGGCGATTGCGCCGTCACCGGCAATGAGCTCTTCACGAAGCGCGATCGGTGAGGCGCTGGTATTCTCGATGCGCAGGACCTTTCCGGTCATCGTCGGACTGCGATACTCGGTGAGGAGCTGAACTTTCATGTCCCCGACATTGACCGGGGCACGGGCCGCATCGCGGATCTCAAAGCCGGTCACCGGTCGCTGTTCGAACATCGCCCTGACGAGCCCGACAGCGCGATCCTGCAACGAACCCGATGCAGTAAGGACCTCAGGCTTGGCGGACGGATTTTCGATATCGGCATTCGCCACGAAAACCTGCACGGCGCTGTCACCGCCAATCTGGCAGTCGAACTTGTAGACAAGGCCCTTTTGCGTCGTCCCGAAGAAGGAGATGTTCGGCTTTGAATAGGCTTCGGGGACCGAGATGTAGATATCGCCGCGGGTGGGTTCGTGGACGATCGAGAAGTCTTGGCCCTCGACGCCAGTTTGCACTCGGGATACCGACACGAACCGGTCATCCTTCAGCGAAATGCGCGTCAGGTCGGCCTTGGATGCCCGGCAGCGAACCTCTCCATTATCGACGGCGAGGATGTTTTCGTCAGCAAAAGCTGGCGTGGCCGCCATGACGAATCCGACAGTGAAAAGTGCAGCGCCAAGCCCGCGAAGAAGATGGCTGTCGATGCGGAAAAGCAGCGGCGCGCCCGAGGCAAGGCAGAGCGTCGAGACAGAGAAGGTCATTGGTTGGCTCCTTCCTTCTTAACGACGACACCAAACCCCTTCAGGCGCAGCGACACGCCGGTGTAGGTCCAGTGAAATTCGAAGATCTTGTGCTCGCGGCGCACGTCCTTGGATCCGACGATGGTATGAAGGACGCCGCCGACCTGGCTGGTGAGGTTTTCCGGATCGGTGCGGATCCAGTTGATCGTGACAAACTGGGTCACCTGCGACCCCTCCTGCTCAGCCACGATCCGCAGGAGCTTGGCCTTGAGAGCCCCGCGCGCCTCCGGCGCGGAAATGGCCACGATGCCATCAAGCCAGTACTGGAGTGTTTCGGGCGAGCGGTTGAGCGCGAGCTGCGCGGTGTCGCGCGTCACGGCCTCAAGATATTCGGGCGTGAGCGCCGCAGAGCTCAGCGTCATCTGGCTGGGCAGGATGGGCTGCAGCACGACCTCGCGGTCCCGCGTCGATGCCGCGGTGAACATAACCACCACGAGAATGCCGAGCACGACACAGATGAGCGCAAGCAGGTTGCGCTGCTTGAGGGTCCGCTGCGACGCCTCATGAGCAAAAGAGATTTCCATATCAGCCCGCCATCACACGAAGATGAGATGGCGGAGCGACCTTCAGACCGAAGAATTCTCCCGGCAAATGCCAATAGGCAAAATGCAGGACCCAATGCATCGAACGCCCAGCTTTGACCTTGCGATAGCCGAACCACGCAGCCAGGGCCAAAAGGAGCCCGATGACAACGTGCTGAGCGAGAATTCCCCAGGTGAAGGGTATGACCATCACGAGGAATTCATCGAGGGTCCAGAACCCGATCAGTTCTGGATCGTCGAGATGTTTTGGGATCGAATACTGGTCCAAGGATCAACTCCGCCAAAGAAAGGAAAGGAGCAGCAGCCCGAAGCGTGAACTGCGGTGCCCTTGCCATCATGAAGCGATAGGGCTGCGTTCAGACCGTGCCGGTCACCGAGGCGGTGACGATCGGAATGCCGGTCCCGGCGCCGACGCCGACGCCCACCGGGATTGCGACCTGACCGAGCGAAAAGCGGCCCGACGCCAGCGCAACGATGCCGCCAGCGAGCGAGAGCACCGTGATGATCCGGCCACCGGAGCCTTCAAGGAAGCCGGTGAACTGGGCGAGAGCGGTATTGAAGGTCGTGTCGGCTCCCGCCATCGCGGCATCAGCGCCGAACACGCTGGCGGCTGCGAGCGCCGCAATCGCAACAGCAAGCGTGCCGCTGCGATTCTTCAGGTCGAGTCTTGTCATTGAGATTTCCCTTTCGGTTGGATGCTGGCGTCTGCCGCCACAGCCAAAATCCGCCCGAGGAGAACCTTTTCTCAACACCGAAGTGTCAGGATTTCGAAGGAAATGAGAGATTGGGGCAGAATTGGACCCCGCCCAGGATTCGATTCGCTCCCAGCCTGGGAATGAGAATTTCCCACCGTGGTCCAATTTGCGACCCACACCGGGGATGTTTGTGCCCCACAGAGGGTGTAAATCAGCCCCACGGTGGAGAGGAATTTGCCCCAGGCATAAAAAATCCGCAGAAAATGGTAACCGTGGCTGTCCACGATTGCAGGATGACGAGCTTTAGCAGCGTCACATCAAGGCGAGGGAGGTCGACGTGAGCAAAAGTACGAATGTAGCGCATGAGATTTCCATCAGCGCCCGCGCCTTCCAACACATCATCAGGGCAATAGCCGCACTCAGCTTAGAGGAGACGCGCTTTGTGACGTTCAAAGACGTCATTCTCCATGCGCTGGAGCGGTACCCAGCCCTCAAAGGTGGACATTCCGCGGCGCTGGAGACCCTGCTTCCTGTGGAGGGACCCGTTCGGATCTACGTCCGTCTCAATTCTACGGACAACGCGGCGGTTGAGCGGCTGAAAGGCGAGCTGAACACTGCTACCAAGTCTCATTGCGGGGTGCGCGAAACACTGATTTTCTGCGCAATGCTGGTCGCAGAAGGCGAATTTTCCACTTGCAAAATACAAATGGACAAAGTCAAACTATGAAACTGCATGGAGTGAAGTAGATGGGATCGCGGAAGTACAGATGTGCAAAGGGACAGAAGATGGAGTCGCCAGCAGAGCTCACAGCGTAAACCAACTGTATGCAGCGCTCATCAAGGAACAGATGAGACTGCAAAATACAAGCTTGCGCAAACTGACCGATGAAGGCGTGATCAAAGAAAGTCGGCGCAAAAAGTTCTTCGAAAAGGTCGAAGAGGGAAATCTGACGATCGACGAATTCCAACGCGTCCTGCTCCATCTCAAAATCGATCCTATCCGCGCAGGCCTCGTTTTGCTGTGTTACGAAAGCGCGAGCTCCTACGAAGATCCTTGCTGCGAGACGACGGCATTGGTTGCGGTCGCACTTGCGGCCCGGCTACCAAGCGAACTCGCAGCCTGCGAAGGGCAGTTCGAGACCATCCGTCAAAGCCTGTGTGACACGATCGCGCGGAAGACATCGTCGGCCATCGCCAAACACCACATGTCGCTAGAAAGCCGGCATAACGGCGGCGGGTTTGAACATGCGTATGCCTGAGCCTTGTGCGACGAAACGAGCCCGCGCTGCATGCCGTACCGCGTGACTGGTCACGGCCAGCCGACTTGCCCCCAAAGCGAAGAGCAAGTTTAGCGCCGCTCCCCGGAAGCCGGGGCCGTCACCCCGCCTTGCGCTGATCGTGGACAGCATCGTCTTTACTCGCCCCTGCAACGATTAAGGCGTTGCTCCCATGATAATCCCTGGTGACGATCCTGTGAGTAAAGGGGGTTCAGCGCTCTGTGGGTCTCGCTGGCGCTGGCAGGCGCAGGGATTAGCCGCCCGAAGTGAAGGGATGGATTGTCGCGGTGTGCTCGCCTGGAGGCGAGCCGGTCGGCGGAATGCACTGCATCCGTCACAGATCTACGGATGGCTTAAGGAGTTGGCTCGGCAGTTCAAGAACAAGACTGGACGTTTCCTCATTGGAGCCAGAAGGTGCTGCCTTTGTCCCAGCGGTGGTGTGCTGCCATCGGTCTATTGTCTTTCTGATCTCCGCCAATGCCCGCATCATGTGATACTCAATGCACTGAGTGCCGACACCAAGTTGCCGTCCCACCTCGCGGTATGTCATGCCCTTCAACCGTTGCATCAAGAATATGCGTCGAGTTCGCCGGGGCAGTGCCAGAAGCGCGCGCCGATATGATGCGCGAAGTTCCATAGCCTCAATGCCCCACTCCTGGTGCGGTGGCAGCGGTGCGTCACGGGCTTCATCCAGCGGAAATATGATGCTTGGATGCCGCTGCCGCTTCCGCGCCAGATCGATAAGCAGATTCTGAGCCGTTCTGGTGAGATAGCCCTGCGGATTGTCCAGCCGATCAAATGCACCGCTTTGCCAGACGCGAGCAAAAGTTTCCTGCACCAGGTCGGAGGCATCATCTGGACCAATCTTCCACCTGAAGAAGTTGAGCAACCGTGTCCGTTCCGTCCGGTAAATTTCTTCGAACGCACGATGGGGAACAGCAGCGCTCATGGCCGGTCTCCCAAGCCATGTGTCGAATGAAGGTCGGCATCGCGTGAAGCGCGATAAAGGGTGATCCCTGCCTCGATCCGATCAAGAATGAACGTGTCGCGCTCGGCTTTGGCAGCCCGGATGTCGGATTTGGCGTAGATTTCGACATCCACGGCACACCGATTGCCGAGCTCTCTGTCGATGGAAGCTCGTGCACGGTGCCAGCAGCGTTCATCGGTAAAGAGGGGATGATTGACGACAACCCAGATCTCGTAATCGGAAAACTCGATCGTCCGGCGGTCTTCATACCATGATCGCCGGGCGTAGGGTCCGATCAGGGTAATGCGCTTGATCCTGCCGGGCTCAGGCGCGAGCACCGGCGCTGGATCGAACAGGCTGCGCAGCATCCGGGTGATGCGTTCGATTTCGCGTTGCTTGCGCCGGATGAGATGGCCAACGCGCGCCATCACGACTTCGCGCGCGTAAACGTCGTTCAAAAGTGGGGTAATCATTGTCAGCTCGCACCACGGCGGTCCGCGCAATACTGCACGGATGGGCAAGCGGTGTTCGCTATGATGCCGCTGGAGCGGCTGTCAGCAACCGTCCGACGCGCAGCCGGACCTACATGATGCCTGGCAGGGTAATCCCCGGAATGGCCGCCAGTCGTTCCATTCCGTGACGCAGGTTATGCCAGATACAGGGAGTCCCGGCAAGTCACGCGGGTTCGGGTCCTAACTGCGGGCAGCGATCTCAAGCTCGGCGAGCTTGTCGGAGCAGACCTGATGCACAACAC
This sequence comes from Blastomonas sp. AAP25, assembly GCF_001295965.1. Lineage (NCBI taxonomy): Bacteria > Pseudomonadati > Pseudomonadota > Alphaproteobacteria > Sphingomonadales > Blastomonadaceae > Blastomonas > Blastomonas sp. AAP25. The sequence goes on along the minus strand of NZ_LJHP01000047.1, from coordinate 28,638 downwards.
GGCCGAGTTCCTCGACGCGTTCGCTCAGCCAGGTGAGCTCTTCCTTGCTGATCCTATAATGCTTCGAATAGCGCGCCTTGGTATAAGCCTCCTTCAGCTTCTGGAACATTGCGCGTTCGCGATGGGTGGCGTGTGGCCATATACCATAGAGTCGGCGATCCAGCCCCTCTGCCAGCGAACGCAGGAAAGCAATGTTGTGGTTGTAGGGCGTGTAATAGGTAAGCGTTAAAAGGAGGCAGGAGTAAAGGCGCTCGGTCGTTTGATGAAAATCAAATGCGGCGTCTTTGAGCAGTCCTTCCCCCAGTGCGTACCTTGCCAGTTTTTGGCGCGACATCGCGCCCGCCATCCCGTCTTCAAAATATTCACGCGCTGCTTTCAGAGCCTCGCCTGACGTCTTCGGCTTTGGTCTCGCTAGCTCGCGATCCTCCGCCTCGTAAAGTGCAATGCCATCCTTCGCTAATTCCATGAAGAACACGCGGCCATGCGAAAGGCCCTCGTTGACCTCATGCAGGCTGTGGACGATGAAGTTGACCGGCGTATGGAGCGTCTTCTCGATCGTATAGGCCCGGATCAGTCGTTCCTCGGCCTTGGCCCAATGGGCGGCGCGGTCGGTCAGCTCCTTTTGGCTGACAATGATCAGGATGTCATAATCGGATTTGTACTGGTTAGCCGAGAGTGGTGCATCAACCCAATCGCCGCGCGCATGACTGCCAAAAAGAATGATCTTGAGGATGCGCGCGCCTTTGCGCGGTCCAGTCGCATTCTCGATCGATCCACGAAACTCGTCGAAGATCGTCTCGACGACGCGTTCAAGCTCGCGCTGTTTGGCGGCGGGAAGATGATCGAGATCGGTGCGCATGTCTCAAGAATCTTCGGGAACATTCCCGGCTTTGGCAAGCTCAAAAGCCCGGTTGCAAAACGGGACCGCAATGGTGTGGTCAATCAGAAAAAATTCGCCCAGGTGCAGAATGTTTCTCAGCTACTCGCTGGGTGATCTCCAAGGAGCCGCGGCAGTGCTTGCCGAAGCTCTGGCTCCGCTGGCAGCTCAACTATCTGAATTGCGCCCCAGACATCATAGTAAACAGCCCGAACTATGCATGGGCTGCTGGGCCCTCAGTGTTCTGGGAGGTTCGATCGTCCTTCGAACGAGGCAAGTCGTACCCGGCGAAACGGATTGGCGGCAGGAAGCCTTGCCGAGGCCTGTGACACGCCGCCGGCCGAATTCGAATTGCCGATCGAGCCCATGATCGAGCGCACATAGTTGCGGGTCTCACGAAACGGCGGGATACCGCCAAATTGGTCCACACGGCCTGGGCCGGCATTATAAGCAGCCAGCGCAAGCTCCCATGTGCCAAAGCGATCGAGCTGCTCGCGCAGATACCGCGCACCGCCGACAAGGTTTTGCCGAACATCCCAAGGGTCGGTGACACGCAGATATTGGGCCGTGCCGGGCATCAGCTGAGCCATGCCCATCGCCCCGGCGCTGCTTCGGGCGAAGGGGCGATATCTGCTTTCCTGCGCCAGCAAGGCGTCAAACAGAACAACGGGCACGCCGGCATCGCAAGCAACGTCGACTATCAGGTTGAAATAGGCTGTCCGGCGAGCCTGGGCATCCCTGCTGATACCATATCGCGGGAAAAAGCTGCGGGACTGGCAGAGTGGGTCATCTTGCGAAGGGCGGAAGGGTGAAGAATCAGGGCCCGTGATTGATGCGCCTGCCCGCATCCACGAAGGAACAGCGGGACGCGCGGCATAGGGATTGATCGTGAAGCTGTGAGGGACCAACTCAAAGTCGCCGTTCAACTCTGGTGAAAACGCATCCACTGGAGCCGGAGGCGGTTCCACTGATTGCTCGAGATCGACCGTCCCGCGCAACTGTGGGGAGAGCACAGCGAAATCCGGTTTTGCCTCTGGCGAAAACACGTCGAGAATTGCTTCGCGCGCCGATGATGGCGTCGGCGTCAAAGCGACCAGCAAAAATAGCAGAGTTTTCATGACCACACCTTTCGGCGTGGTTCGGATATCGCCCCATATTTTTATATGAGGAGGTCGTGCTTGGCAACCGCCGAACTACCGAGGGAATGGGCGTCGGCCGTCGCGAGCCGTGCTGGAGAAGGTCTGGCCGATCCGAAGGGGAAAGATGGTGAGGCTTAGCTGAGAGGAACGAGTTTATGCTGATTGCGCTCAAACCCACCCAGGAGACTATCGACATCGTCGCTGCACTGAAGGGTCGTTGGCACGGTTCCTACGCGATGTGCATCTGCCCCGCGCATGCAGACCACACGCCGTCGCTTTCGGTCCGACAGGGTGAATGGGGTATTCTGGTTCATTGTTTCGCGGGCTGCCGCAACGAAGATGTCCTGCGTGAAATCAGTCGGACCAAACCGATCCTGAATTCCCCTTCCCCGAGCTACCGGCCAGAAGGAACTGCGCCCAATGTCAGAAGGATATGGGAGCAGGGCACAGAAATCCGCGGGACGCTCGGCGAAGTCTACCTTCGATCGCGGCGACTCCCTGTCGATCTCCCCGACTTACGCTTTCATCCACGGTGCCCATTCGGTCGCAAGCCCAAAACCATCTTCCGGCCTGCGGTGCTGGTCGCTGTCAGAACCGGGCGCCAGATGACGGCGATCCAGCGAATCAGGCTTACGGATGACGGGGCGTGGCATGAAGGAAAATTCATGCTTGGGAAGCCAGGACAGGCCGCGTGGGCACCGAAGTTCGAGGGCGACGTGTTAGCCATTGCAGAGGGCATGGAGGACGCGGCGAACTATACACAGATCAAGCAAATCCCGTGCTGGGCAGCGCTTGGTAATGAGCGTCTCGCGCTGATCAAGGTTCCCGAGCATGTTAGCACACTTTACATCGCCGAGGACAACGATGATCCAGGCAGATGCGCCGCATTGGCGGCAGCTGAGGTCCACAACATGCCAAAGAGGCAGATCATGCGGGATGCACCTCCAAGCCATTGCCACGACTGGGCAGAAGTTGGGAACGATGTGACCAGTCCTACGGGTTGATAAGCATGAGGAAGAACAGCCCCACCTTGGGCAGTCGACCATTCGCGGGCATTTGGTGGTTGAGGGATGAATATCTGGTAGGGGCAGCCCTCTTTCCTAAATCGCTGGGTGCTGCCCATCACAAATCTTGACATGAGCCTGGTAATAAGCGACATATGTCGCCTTGGAAGTGACAGGAGTCGCATAATGACGGATACTGCAGCCGCAGCCGGCACCGAAACCGGCATGGACCGGATCGTCGATCTGCTTGGCGGCAAGTCCGCTTTCGACCACCCCTTCTCGACCGCGCTCGAGGCGCACGAGAACATCCAGCTCGGCTTCCCGGCCAAGTCGCTGATGGTCTTTCTCAACCAGTTCCCGACCATCGGCCGGGTGGACACGATTGATAAGGTCGTGGGTGTTAGTCTGCGCACATTCCAGCGCCAAAAGAAGGCTGGCGCCAAGCAGCGGCTGAACCGGGAGCAGAGCGGAAAGCTCTACAAGGCTGCCGAGATCGTTGCAAAAGCCGTGGATGTGCTCGGCTCGCGTCAAGCAGCCGAACGGTTCCTGGACGAGCCAGTTATGGCCCTCGAAAGAAAACGCCCCATCGACCTCCTCTCCACGCCGGCCGGCGCGGAGCTTGTCGAGAGACACCTCGTGCGAATGGACTACGGCGTGTACACGTGACACCGTTGCCGGGCGCGCTGGGGGGCGCCGAGCTCGTCGGTTGGCGGCTAGATCGCGACAAGCACTCAGCCACTTGGGACAGCGGAGAGGGCGCGTTTCAGGTGGGCGGTCGCTGGAACAGCGCGGGCGTTCGCGCGGTCTACTGCGCGTTTGACCCGGCGACGACCATCTTGGAGGTCGCCGTACACAAAGGCTTCAACGTGCTCGACACCGATCCCCACACGCTGACCAGTCTACGCATCCACGACGCTGCGGATATCCATGTCGTCAATGCCGCTGCGGTGCCGAATCCTAACTGGCTGAGGCCCGGCGTGCCGGGCGCGGGCCAGCAGGCCTTCGGTGACGAACTACTCGCAAACCACGCCTTCGTCGCGATCCCGAGCGTCGTCTCGAGCCATAGCTGGAACCTAATCTTCGTGGCCACGCGGGCAAACGGCCACTACAGCCTTATCAACCAGGAACGCTTCGCGCTCGACGCCCGGTTGAACCCTGTCAAACCCTGAGCTCTCGGCGGACGCGATACCAGCTAGCAGAGAGCACACCTCCACCACAAAGCCCGCTGCGACACGCAAAAAACACAATGGTTATTCAGAGCGTCAGCGATTTGGCCGAAGCGAAACAACCGCGGAACCCATCGCCTTGATACAAACGCCCGGAAGGGCGGATATGCCGACCGACGGCATTCGCCGGTCGGGCGGCTAACAGCGGCAGTCGACCAGATGGGGTGTTCGTGACCGCCGAGTTGAACCCCCGGTTCCGCCCCAAGCCGCCATGCTACATTCAGCATAGTCGAGCAGGCGTGCCTGTGCATTCATGCTTCATGTTAACTGGGCTGCTTTGGTTTCTGCGCCTTGGTCTGCTTCGGTCGGATGTCGATGCTGGGCAATAATCAGTACGAGAATGGCGGATTGTGCCAGTCGCTCCTCGGGGCTACGCCCCCTGTTCCCAACAGACATACGCGGAAGGCGTCCTTATTCGTGGGAGGGGCGGGACGGTTATCGTGATCTGTTGGGCTAACCACCCAGCATTATTCGAACCATCTTGAGGCCCATCAGCTGACGGAAGAGGCAGCAGGCCAGCCCATCAAGCAATCTGGCCATGGCCGTAACATACCGGCTTTGACATCAAACAGACATTTGGCCACCCGCCAGTATGACCGCAACACTGCAAGGCGGGTGGCAAAGTGTAAAATTACGGGCAACGACGCGATAAACTCTGTTGGCCGTTCGCATCCACCGTACGCATGGTGTTTTGATCGATGCCCCAGACCGACAGAACCGTAGCAACATTATTGGCGAAGAACGTCAGCTGATTGCCTGCCAGTGACCAATTGGTTGACTGGCCAGTGTTGCCGACGACAGTTCCGTTTGGATAGAATGTGCTGGTCACAGAGCAATTGTTGACATCAGTCCAGCGCCCGAGAAGATAGGATGGCGTAACGGCTACCGCCTGTTGCCCACCTTGCGGCGTATAGTACATGTTCTTTGCAATCTGAGGCGTAGGCGAGCAACGGTAGAGATTGCCCGCCGTGCCACGATTGTCGCTGAAGTACATGGTGTCTTCATCAACCGGGCTCGTGGTGATGACATACTGGCCGCCCGCTCCTGACAGAACAACCTGATTAGCACCGCTCACTGAGTACCCAATGAGATTGGCCTCGGCGACCATCACCGAACCGCTGACATCAAAAGCAAACTGCGTCTTGCCGAGGCAAAGAGCGTTGTCCTTCCAACGGCCTTCCAGATAGCCGTTGGTGACCCCAACTGGCTGAGCTACAGCGGGTAAGGTATTGACTGTCATAATCACAAAAAGAGCGGCACAAGTCAGGCTGCGGTTAAGTCTCTCAAGCTCCACTGATTCTCCCCTTTCACCCAGTCGAGTTAACACAAGTTAATGGGAAGTCCACCCCTTGACGACCCCATCAGTTCAGTTTCGCGATCCTCTCCCTTCTGCCTGGACTGGGGCGCCCCCCGTTCCGGGAAATCCAGAATCACCCAAACGGAACGCAAAGTCATAAGACAAGCGGTTCTCGATCATGCCGGGTGATACCTGTAAGACCGGGATTAGTTGGACCCCACGGCGACAGGTATAGTCTGCATGCAATTTTGCTCCAGAACCTCGCGATGGTCCGCTAAAGAGTTGGTTTCGGAATTTCGGCTCTTTGCCGAAGCCGGGCCGAAGCTGAATGACCGGTATTGGTTATCCTAGACATTCAGTATGCCGACTTGGTACGGCAGCAAGGTTGTCTAATTGATTCAGGAATTGCTCATTCCTGTTCCCGTTCGCCAATGGTTGTCTTCGAGGTCATCGGACGGCTGAGGCAGCGTTTTGTCCGAGCCTTCATGATCGCGGCCGAGCGGAATAGGTGGACGTCTCTGAGTCCCAACCGAGGTTTGGCCCTCTACAAAGCTGACGAGATCGTCCGGGTATGGCTGAGCGGGATAAGGAACGCCGGGATCAGGCCCAGCGAAACTCGGTCTCGTTCAGCCAAAGCGAGTGGAGTAGTGCGGCGAGCTTTCGGGCGACAGCCGTTCTGGCACGCTTGGCGCCTTTGGCCTCGGCGATTTTCCTGCCCCACTCCTGAAGGGCAAACGGCCGCTTGACCTGGGACAGCGCGACATTGGCGGCCTCGTAAAGCGCTTTGCGCAACATGGGGTCACCAGCCTTGGAGATATGGCCGCTCATATCGCGTTCCCCCGATTGACTGCGTCGGGGGACAAGCCCCGCATAGGCTCCGACATCCTCGCTTCTGGCAAAACGACGCGGATCTTCGATGGTCGAGGTATAGGTGAGCGCCGTGATCGGTCCAACGCCAGGAACAGTCATCAACCGGGTGCAGACCACATCGGCCTTTGCCCGGTCGTTTAGCAGGCGATTGGACGTGCGCAGCTGTTCCTCAATGGCTTCCATGGATGCAATGAGCGGGGCGAACAGAGCCTTCAAATCCGGACGCTGGGCATAGAAGGCTGCTAGGCGTTCAGCGCGTCGGCCCGGCGTCCTGGCGGTGCCCATGCGAAGGCCGAAAAGCTTCAAAAGTCCACGCAACTGGTTAGCCATGGATGTCCTGGCTGTAATCAGCTGGGCACGGATGCGCAGTGCGGCCCTGTCGATATGCGTGGCAGATGCCTTCATATGGACACGCTTGTACCAACCAGTGCGGGCCAGCTGCGCGAGCCCCTCCGCATCGTGGACATCGCTTTTGTTCACTCGCGTGGAAAGGACACCCTTGGCATGCCGCGCGCATATGCACTCGACCGCGACATCACGTTCGATCAGCCCATGGTAAAGGAATGTCGATAGCATTCCCGTCTCCAGCACCACTCGAACGATATCCGGGCAATGCCGGTTGAGCCATTTTGCCAGGACATCGGGATCGCTGGCGACAACATCGCGCCGCAATACCTTGCCGTCGACATCGACCACGCAGATATGCGTCGTCTTGTCACTCACATCCAATCCTGCATAATTCGACATCGGTCATCCTCCTGCATTGAAGCGCTAACGCGACTTCGTACCATGCATGAGGGTGGCTAAATCAATTACGCGGTGTCCCACTTGAAGACATTGCGAACCAGCGCCGGTGGTCCTGAGGGAAGCATGCTTCTCCAGAATTCCAAGATCCTGCTATAAAAAGCTCTCACCAGCGTGGTTCTCAAACAGCGCAGCATCACGAACGTAGCCGAGCAGCACCTCGACCTTCTTCTGCCGAGACACCTCCTGCATCTTGGGCAGTGATGCACCAGCCTTGGCTGCCTCGGTCAAGAATCCAGACCGCAGCGAATGCGCCCCGACCGCCGCAGGATCGAGTCCGACCTTATCGGCGTAGCGCTGGATCAACCGAGCAACCGAGCGATCAGACATGGGCTCCTTGGTCATCATTCCTTGTGCGTCAGTGCGGAAGAACAGGGGACCTGCCCCCCCTCCCCTGACGCTGAGCCATTCGTTCAGCCGCGCACCGGGCTTGAGCACTTTGCCCGAGGGCACCGCGATCACCTGCCCTTCCCCTTCCTGATCGGTTTTCGAGTGCCGGATCGTCAGCTTGAGCCCCTCCCGCACGAGCTCAAGGTCGGCCAGCTGCAGCGCGACCAGTTCTGAACGCCGCAGCGCCGCCGCCAGCCCAAGTGCCATGACCGCCCGGTCGCGGATCGCACGCGGGCTTTGCCCTTCGGCAGCTGCAATCATCCGCGCCAGATCAGCTGCCAGAATTGCGGTCTTCTTGCGGGTCGGCCGCGCGCGCTGCTCGCGCCGGATCCCAGCAAGTGTGTCGCCAATCACATCGCGCGGGTCCCGATGCTGGGGTGCGACCTGTCCCGCCTGCTTGTGGTGCCAGGCGATGGCCGCAAGGTGTCTCCCGATGGTGCTGTCCGCCCTGCCCGCCTGCGCCAGCGAGGCAAGGTACGTGGCAACTGCCTCCGGCATGGCCGGCATAGGCTCAAGATCGCGCGTCCAGCTCCAGTCTTCGAACTGCCGCCAGTCGCTGCTATAGGCCCGGACAGTGTTGGCCGCCTTGGAGCGCGCCCGGTACGAGCGGGCCGCTTCGATTTCAGCCGCGAGCTGCGGTGCGATCGCATCCCCCAAAGGAGCAAGCGACGCTTCATCCGAAAGCCTCAAGGCGTTGCTGCTGTGATCGTCCAAAGCGCCACTCCTGTAAGCTCGATGCTGCTGGCGTTATCCCAGGTCGCCCTTCTGGGCGCGGGCGAGATCGCAGCGAATTTCGTCCCCTCTATATAGATTAGCGTGTTGTCCGTGAAGGGCTCTTATCGGACAGCGAACCCACCGTACAAGCTGGGTATACTTTTTATGCCATTTATATACTATCTGGCCGATGGTATCCGCCCCAGCACCCTGGCAACTGACGCTTGCCCGCATCGAAGGCGCCCTCCCCTTCATCTCACCCGAGCTGTCCGAATGCCTTGCACTGGCTTCACTCCGGCGCCTCTGGCGCGTGCATGTGCGGGATTATCCGTTTGATAATCTTGGAATTGAACACAATCCGGGGCTTGAGGCCGACGAGCTTGTGCGCTCGTGGTATTCCGAAGAACGCCGTCAGTTCTTGTCGTGGATCAGCCGGCGAGGTCACCCTCCCCTCGCCCATGCCGCCAAGCTGGTCATGGCCGCCAAATGTCACTCTGAAGGGTTCAGCGAGGCCTACTTGCCCGCCGATCGTGCGCTCGAACGGCTCGATGCGGTGCTGCCGACCCGTGATCCGATGGGGACCCTGCTTGAATGGTTGGCGGAGCTGCGAACTGAAGAAATCGACTTTCTCGAAGGCGGCAGCGAGATGCTTCAGGTCGGTGGGTTCGCGGTCACACGTTCGGCGCCGCGGGGGGCGGCCTGGGCTGCGTCGCTTGCGGCGGCCATGCGGCCACACTTGTTTGGGCTGGGGTCGGCTCCAATGGCGCTTGCTGGGGTCATGCCGCGTGCTGTGTTTCGTGAACTCCATGAAGAGCCGTTGCCCGTTGTGCTTCGCGCGGCGCTCCAGGTAGCCAGCGAAAAGGCTGAGGTCGATTTGCGCTTCCTGCGAAGGGCTGTCGTTCAGGCCGACGATGTACTTTCTGGGCTGTATGCCTCTTCGACTGCTCCGCAAACCTGGCGAATGATCGTCAGCTTGGGCCCACTTACCCGAGCTGAGCTCGCTCGAGGACTGGGTGTAACGAAGCGCACCGCTTCTCAATCGGTAGCTTCGCTTCAGGAGGCAAGTTTGGCGCTCCTTCGGCAGACCGACGGCGCTATATTGCCGGCCAGTGCTGATCTAGAACGGCGCGAATAGCCTCTTCCGCTTCCTGCCGTGTCGCGCCGCCCTTATTCAGCAACGTGACACGGACGCCCTTACGGTCAGCCCCATCGATCCGAAGCACTGGCTTCCCACTAGCACTGGCCACGGTTTCAGGCTTTCCTGACTTCTTGGGGGATCCTGACTTCTTGGGGGGGTCTGCCGCGAGAGCGAGCGCCTTGATCACCTCAATCACAGACATCGACTTGCCAGTCTGCTCGCGCTCTGCAGCAAGACGTTCCGCCTCACGGAAGGCGCGCTCCAGTCGATCCTCAGGCTTGAGGAGCGCTTTGAGCGCAATCGCATTGCGAATGCCAAGCTCCTGCGGATTGGCAAATGCCCTGGTCAGCCCATCTGGCAGCCGTGCCAGATCGAGATACCGTGTTAGCCAGCTTTCGGAGACTTTAAGCCTTTCCGCCATCGTCTTCTGCCGACCATCGTAATAGGCCGTCAGGGCGCGCAGATAGTCTTTTGCGCGTTCGAGATCGGTGAGATCATCCCTAGCCCGGTTTTCAATGTCCGCGAGCCTGAAGGCCTCTTCATCGCCCATCTCGCGTACGTCGACGAGAAACTTGAAGTCTGGATAGTTGTGCGAGCGCAGCCAGCTGATCGACCAGTGTCGGCGCGCTCCGCAAATGACCTCAAACTCAAACCCGTCATCTCCGGAAAGGCGACGGACGATCGCGGGTATCTCCTGCCGCCCTTGAGCCTTGATACTCTCAATAAGGTCCGCGCAGCGTTCCTCATTAAGCAGAGCATAGTCGCGGTTATGACCTGCCCACATCCGACACTTTGCTGGGTCAACAAGCTCATGTGTGCGAGAAACAATCGCTCCCGACGCCAGGTCAGCAAGACGGTTTGAACGCCCCGTAAGCACGTTTGAGGCAATGCTCGATCTACGAGGGGCAGCAGTATCCTCGGTCAGGTCAATACCTGCCGCCAGATCGGCCGCGAAACCACTGTTCTTCCTACTCATGCAAGCCTCCCATTAGCAGAATTGCACGCGTGCAATTTTCCAGCGGCTCATACCAAAGCCTCCTGACGGAGGCGCTTCTGATGGCTGGGCCACATCGATCGAATATCAACTTCGATTTCCGAATTCACGCCATCAAGATAGTTCAGGCAACGGTTGCGAACCGCCGAACTCGTGGCAGGGCCATCAAGCTCATACACTGTCATCAGCCGCGCTGTAGCATTGTCGATCTCGGCCGAGTCCTTGAGAGGCGTGCGAACCATCGCATGCCCGAATAGCGTCCGCATCAGCTGCAACAGCTCTTTCTGCATCGATTTATTCTCATCGACCTTGGACGCGACAAAGCGGAGGAACTTCAATTCTGGAGCGAGACCACGGTCTGCCAGCTGCTCAATCGTTTCATCTAGCATCGAGAGGAATGCAGCCGTCGAGGAGAAATCCATAACAGTCGGCGGTACCGGCACGACCAATGCGTTAGCGGCCCGCAGCACGGACAGCGAGATCGCCCCGAGGGCAGGCGGCGGATCCATCACCACGACATCGAACCGATCCGATATACTCTCGATTCCCTCCTTCAGTCGGTCAAGAAGCGCGCCGTTCCCCTGTGCCATCCGTGCGGCTAGTTCGTATTCGGAGTTGAACAAACGAAGGTTGGCGGGAATGAGCTCCAGACCGTCGAAGTGAGTCTTGCGGAGCGCGTAGTCCAGAGATGATCGCTCCCCCTCACGAAGGAACGGATAAAGGGTATCATCTTCGGTGAGGTCGAGATCCGGCACATACCCAAAAAGGGTCGTCGCCGAGGCTTGGCTGTCGCAATCGACGAGCGCAACACGGTAGCCTCTGATGGCCAGATACTGAGCAAGGTGAACGGCCAAAGTCGACTTACCAACACCTCCCTTGAAGTTCTGAACGGCCACGACACAGCAGGGATCGTTTGGAGCCCGATAGGGTCTTGTCCCGAACACGCCGCGCATGTCGTTCAGCTGGGCAAGCGTATATCTCTCTCGCCTGTTGTTGTCGGTCCTCGCAGGCTCTGGCAGGCGGCCGTCCTTTTCCGCATCACGGATAGCAGCCGGTGTGCGGCCCACAAGTTCGGACGCTTTCCCGATTGTAAAGGTTGGCTCGCGCCGGTCATCTGCCCTAGCGCTTCGCGCGGAATCTCGGAGCTTTTCGAGTACCGAGGAGGTTCGACTGGCCAGCGTCGCGACCGAGACCAAACGCTCGGCTTCTTCAATCTGAAGTCCGTTAGACACATGCCATCCTTTCGCAATTCCGCATATGCTACACCGACTTGCGCTTTTCGGTCAAGAAAATCGGGAATTTCGAAAGTTGGAGCGCGTAATCGGTCAGAAATCTGGGTCGCCGCGCCCTATCCTGACTCGGTGGGGGCTTAGAAAATTGCACGCGTGCAATTTCTGCCGTTCAGGGTCGGCCCCGGCGATTGAACCACCCCTCACAGAACCCTTTCCAGGCGGCGATCAGCTTCGCACCGCGAAGCTTCTCCAAACGCTCACCCATATGCTCGCGAAAGCCGTTGGCGATCAGATCTACGTCCCAACCACCGCCATGCTTACGGCCTATCTCAAGGAGGTCGTCATGACCAAAGCGCAGCGTTCCCACTGGAAATGTCGCCTCGGATGGCTTCTTAGCTGAGACTGCTCCTCGCGGTGCCGGAATAGCCCCCTGCCCCACTGTAACGCTCTCTACAGCCCCATCACGCCTCGCCTGGCGTCCAGCTGAATGACGATCAAGCTCGTCGACAGTCTCGAGCACCTCTGGCGCGCCTTTGGGCTCGAACCGGAACTCGATCTCCGTGACTGTTCGACCCTGCCTGATTTCCCGCCACTCAACACGGAAGTGAGCAAGCTGGTCAATTTCGGATTTCGCCTTCTCCAGAACTTTGCGCCGAAGTTGAGCGAAGTCTGTGTAAACATCTGGTGGAATACCCAATGCTGCGCGCAGCGCCTGCATGTCTCCCCGCCAAGTTGCTTGTCGACGATGAAGCCGAAGTGCCCCCAGCTCATACAGCTTCAAGGCGTAGTTCGAACGAAAGCCAAGCACCGCTTGCCGATTGAGCACAGCATAGGTTTCGGATGCCTGGATGAGCTTGCGAGCATCTGGGGTGAATTCCCACTCGATCCATCCAGTTTCGCCGCCCTCCTCATCTGTCTCCTCCTTCGACCGCGAGATCAGGGAGAACAGGAGCGTCGCCTTCTTTCCCCGCCAGGATTTGTCATCGACGGCAAACAGCGTTCGGTGCAGTTCCTGAAGCATGTCGGTAATCCGCTCATTGCCCTTGTGGCCTCGCCGAATGTCCGCCTTACGTATGCGGTGAGGGCGATCCTCCCAGGCGTCACCCCCAGCTGTGAGGATCATGAGAGCGAGTAGTCGCGAAGCTGTCAGACTGAGAGATTCGCCTTTGACAAACTTGATTTCGATGATGCTGCCTGGCTTGGCGAACTCGTCGCCGCCCTTTGCCTTCAACGCGGCAGCAACCCGCATCGCACGGCCAGGGGATCCTTCCTCGGGCTTCTCTTCAGGAGCCTCGGCTATTGGGCTAACATCCGTTTCCATGCCATATTGCGATCAAAGCTTGATTCTTGATGTGCTGATTGCTGCCTGACCTGACCTCATCAGTCAAGTCAGGTCAGGATCAAGAGATGGCCGCAGCCCCCAAGAAGTCAGGATTGAGCCGGTCGGATATCGGGTGTGAATCACCCAAGAAACCGCGAGTCGCTAGGTTCTCCAGCAGGGCTTAAAATCGCGCTTGATTTTGATGCATGCGAGACCCAAAAATCCGGCCAAGCGGGCGACGGATCAACATCTAGACGGCTGCCCCCAAAAGGTCAGGAAGGCCCCAGAAGGTCAGGTGAGTTCCCCCGGCAAGTCAGGGTTAAGCCCCCGGCAAGTCAGGTAAAATCCCCCAACTGGTCAGGCAAGCCAGCGTAGGCAACTGATTTCACTACCAATTTACGCTCCGAATCTGAATCTTTAGAATCATGAATCCTTCCGCTGCAAGCAGCGGCGTTTTTTTATGATTGTTTTTGGAGATTGCGCGACGTCGCGAGGAGCATTCTCGGCTCAGACCAACCAAACGTCCTTGCACACGTTCTAAAAGTCGAGGCAGTGGTCAATCGCCTCAATGAATCACAGATGCTCCTGTGATTCAGATTTCCAGTTGGACCGAATGCTCAGCGTTCTGCCACCGGTTTCATATGGAGACGCCGAAGAACCAGTCGTGGCATTGGCAAGCAATAGACCCGTCCCGCAACGTCGCGCGCGACTATCATCTCTGGATTGAGACCGATCTGTTTGGCTGGACAACCGTTGAGCGGCGCTGGGGACGAATTGGTACGAAAGGGCAGGGGGTGACCACCAGCTTTCCGGACAGAAGACAGGCAGACACAATCGCACAGCAGATCCGGATCCGGCGCGAAAGCGCATTTAAGCGGATTGGTGTTCGCTACCAGGCAGTCGAGTGACTCCCCTCAACATTTAGGCGGATCTTCACAGCTGAACACTTCTCCATAAAACTCCCCAGTTTCGCTAAAGGCAGAGGGGGAAGGCCTGATGCGGTTCAGCATCAGGAGCAGACCGTGACCGACCTTTTTGAACAATCCAGCCAGAAGCTGGACGCAGCAATCACCGAAATCCAGCACGCCATCGCCACCGGACTGGCGAACAAGCAACGCCTGTTTGAGACGATGCGCCAGCTTTACGGGGAGGGCTCCGCAAACGGCGCATGGAGCCAGAGGGACGCCTTTGACCTGCTCGAGGCGGCATTGACGCGCCACATGGCCGGACTGCTGAACAAGCCTCAGATGCTGCACCAGATTTCGGAGATCAGTGCGCTTATCGAGGCACTGCCGACACATACGGTCAGAAGTGAAGACCAGATCAGGTTCCAGCAATTCTCGACGCCCGCAGACCTTGCAGCGCTTTGCGTGATTTTGGCGCAGCCGCTTGCAACCGATATCGTTCTTGAGCCGAGCGCCGGACATGGCGCTCTGGTGGCAACTTTGCCCGATGTCAGCGCATTACATCTCAACGAAATCGATCCGCGCAGGCGTGAAAAGCTGGCTCTGCTGTTTCCCGAGGCCACCATGACAGGGATCGATGGAGCCATGCTGGCTTCCCATCTCGACGCGGCAGTGCAGCCAAGCCTGATCCTGATGAACCCGCCATTCTCGCGGTCAATGGGACGAGGGGCAGACGAGTTCGCAGCGGTGCGTCACCTGCGCGCTGCCATCACGCGGCTAGGGAAGGGGGGGCGGATCGTCGCGATCATGCCGGACTGGTTCACGACGAGCGCAAAGCTTGCGAAAATCTACGAAGACACCTTTGCCTCTTGCACGGTCCGCACATCCATCCGGCTCGATAAATGCTATCACAAACAAGGCACCAGCGTGGCCGTGCGCTTGTACGTGATCGACAAGATCCCGGGGCAAATCAGACCAGCAGTTTTGGCGCGGGAGACGGTTGCAGACATTGCGTCTGCGGTTCCAATCATCAAACGCGTGACAGCCGAGCCCGACTGCGAACCGCGCGCGGTGCCGCCGAAAGCAAAGCCGGGTGCGCTCTTCAAATCCATGCGGGCAACGCCGATCACAAAGCCCGTCAAAGCGAGGGAAGCCCAAACCCCCAAGATCGAAGCACTGGCGTTCAGTACCTTGGAGAAGCCGCGCGTTCTCGGTGAGCAAAGCGGGGTCTACATCCCGTACCGGCCAAGCCGGGTCGACATTGTTGGCGCACGCGAGCATCCGACGCCGCTCGTCGAAAGCGTGGCCATGGGCTCGATCCCGGCACCTATCCCGGATTATGTCCCGGCGCTGCAGGACCGGGTCCTTCAGGAAAGCCTGCTCTCCGAGGCCCAGATCGAAACTGTCATCTATGCCGGGAACGCGTGGCAGCAGTGTCTGCCGGGCCTGTTCGTTCCGGCTGAGGAAGGCGTTGGCCTGCAACTCGACGAGCAAGGGCGTGCCTACCGCAAAGGCTATTTCCTCGGCGATGGCACGGGGGCGGGGAAGGGCAGACAGATCGCCGCCTGCATCCTTGATGGCTGGCTTGCTGGACGCCGCAAGGCCATCTGGGTCTCGAAGAACGAGAGCTTGCTTGAGGATGCGCGCCGCGACTGGAGCGCCATCGGCGGCCTTGCGGCCGACGTTCAGCCGCTTTCCAACTGGAAGATCGATCAGGCGGTTCCGTTTCGCGAAGGGATCCTGTTCGTCACCTACCCGACCCTTCGCAGCCAGCGTCAGGACGCCACCCGCCTGAAGCAGCTGCTCGATTGGGCGGCCGAGGATTTCAACGGTGTCATCGCCTTTGATGAGAGCCACGAGATGGGCGGTGTTGCAGGGGGCGAGGGCGCCCGCGGCACGAAAAGCGGATCGCTGCAGGGAATCGCCGGCGTGCTGCTGCAAAACAACCTGCCCGATGCCCGGGTTCTTTACGCCTCTGCGACTGGGGCCTCGGAGGTCAACAACCTTGCCTATGCCGTGCGGCTTGGTCTGTGGGGACCTGGCACCGCGTTTGCCAACAGGGAAGATTTCATCAGCCAGATCAGGGCAGGGGGCATCGCTGCGATGGAACTCGTGTCGCGGGACCTCAAGGCACTGGGCCTCTATCAGGCGCGCGCGCTTAGCTTTGCAGGCGTCGAATACGACATCCTGAAACATGATCTGACCGCCGAACAGATCGCCGTCTACGACACTTATGCCGACGCCTGGGCGATCATTCATCAGAACCTTGAGGAGGCGCTGGAGCTGACCGGTGTCGTCGATGAAATCGACGGCGCAACGCTCAACAGCGGTGCGAAAGCCGCAGCGCGAAGCCGGTTTGAAAGCACCAAGCAGCGGTTCTTCAACCAGCTGCTGCTGTCGATGAAGCTGCCCACGCTGATTGCTGCCATCAATTTCCATCTGGACCGCGATGAGGTGGTTGTCGTCCAACTGGTTTCGACCGCCGAAAGCATCCTCGATCGCCGTCTCGATAGCCTCTCGCCAGAAGAGCGCGCGGAGCTCGACCTCGATCTCAGCCCGCTCGACGCCGTAATCGAGTACCTCGAGCGCGCCTTCCCCACGCAACAGATGCAGGTGTTCGCCGATGATACCGGCACTCAGCGATCGGCACCGATGTTCGACGAGGAAGGCCGTCCAGTCCACAACCAGACTGCGATCGCCCGCCGCGGCGAGATGATCGAGCACCTGTGCGCCATGCCGCCGATCAAGCCGGCGCTGGACGGGATCATCGAGCACTATGGACCGGAGAAGGTCGCCGAGGTGACCGGGCGCAGCAAGCGGCTTATAACCCAGAGCGACGGCCAGCAGCGGATCGAGACCCGCTCGCCTCGGACGAACCAGTCCGAGACAGACCAGTTCATGGATGGCAGGAAGCCGATCCTTGTCTTCAGCCACGCGGGCGGCACAGGGCGGTCCTATCACGCCAGCCTTGACGCAGATTGCCAGAAGCGGCGCATCCATTTCCTGCTTGAGCCGGGGTGGCGAGCCGACCGCGCCATCCAGGGGCTGGGCCGAACGCATCGGACCCATCAGGCCAGCACACCGCTGTTCCGGCCTGTGACCACCAACTGCAAAGGGGAACTGCGGTTCACCAGCACCATTGCGCGCAGGCTCGACAGCCTGGGGGCGCTGACCCGGGGCCAACGCCAGACGGGCGGCCAGAACCTCTTTGACCCTGCCGACAATCTCGAAAGCGAATACGCCAAGGCCGCTCTCTCTACCTGGTTTGCCTTGCTGGCGGATGGCAAGCTGAAGAGCGCGACGCTGATCGATTTCCAGCGCCGTAGCGGGCTCAAGATTGTCTCCGACGACGGCATTCTCGAAGAGGACCTTCCGCCGATCCAGCGCTGGCTCAACCGCATCCTCGCGCTGCCGATCGGAATGCAGAATGCGATCTTCGAGGAATTCCTAGGGTTGGTGGAAGCGCGGGTGTCGGCTGCGCGCGAGGCCGGTTCGCTCGATGTTGGCGTCGAGACCCTGCGGGTCGAACAGGCCGAGGTTGTCGAAGACATAGTCCTGCGGACCGACGAGCGAACCGGTGCCACCTCGCATTTGCTGCAGCTGGCTCTCAAGACGAGAGCGCGGCCGATCTCCCTTGAGCGTGTCCTTGAGCGCCGCGACTACGCTGACGGCTGTATTCTGCTCCAAAACACCAAGAGCGGGAAAGCAGCCCTGGCCGAACCTTCGCGGCACTTCATGACTGAGCAAGGCGAGCTGATCAGGCGAGTTATCCTCCACCGTCCCCTGCGGCGGGAATACCACCACTTCGATGAGCTGGCGGAATCGGCTTGGGAGGAGGCTACCCGCCAGACCTTCGAAAAGCTGTGGCAAGGCGAAGTGGCAGAGCTTGCCGAACGGCTCACCACAGAGACCGTTTACCTCGCGACCGGACTTCTCCTTCCGATCTGGTCGAGCCTGCCTATCGACTATCTGGAGGTCCGGCGCATCGTGGACGAGGAGGGCAGAAGCTGGCTTGGCCGCATGGTCCACGAACTCGATGTGGCGAAGCTGCTCGAGAAGTTCGATATTGCCTCCACCGTTGAACTGAGCCCGGATACGATCATCAGGGCGCTCGGCGAAAGCCGGACAATCCCGATCAAGGAGCCGTTCGAGGCGACCATCAAATGTTCGCGCGTAGCAGGCGAGCAGCGCTATGAGATCGTGGGCGCACCAGTCAATCAGCTGCCTTGGCTGAAGAGCATCGGATGCTTCACGGAAATCATCTCGTTTCGTACGCGGGTGTTCATTCCGACAAAAGAAGCGCCGTCGGTCATCTGCGCGCTGCTTCGAGCATGTGGAGCAGCAATGCCTGAGCCATCGATGCCGGCTGTCTCGGTTGAGCACTAACGCCCCACAATTTTTCCTCTTGGTATGCACCATCTGTGCAGCATGGAATGGCGAGATGTGGGATAAATCTGCCGTACCCACATGCCGTTGAGGTGGCAAGGTGCTGAATGGCGTTTGCAATGGATTGCCCCGTAAGTCGCCTTTCTGCTTTGTGAACAGAGTAGCAGTCGCCCCACCCGTGAATAGGTGGATTGTTCATTATGGTAATCGCTGACAGCTAAACGCGAGCGCTGGTCCTTTTCATCTTTTCATAAGTAGATGACTTCTTGCTTCTGTGGCAGCTCATTAGCTGGGATTGAGGGTGGAAGGACAATACCGCTAAACCGTTTATGACCTCTTTGCCTCAGAATGAGCTTCGCGCACAAAACCCACCGCTGGGCCGCTCGTGTAGCCGCACGGGCAAAGCTTGGTCTTCGCGCCCGCTAAGTCGCTGTGGGTCATATCACTCGGGATCTCATATCTCCTGCCTGATGTGAAGCGAAGGTCAGTTCAGGATATATCGGCGGACGACCAGTGAATGTGTACGATACGCCATTGCCCATTCACTTGCCGGAGCATCATCGTCTCGACTGACCGGCTGTTGATCGCACGCGTGCGGTACGTTCCGGTCACCGTTTCGACACTCATGACCCAAGCCATATCGCCCTGCATACCATGCGTGCGACTGACCAGGGTTCGCGGCACTGCGGCGCTGAAGGCAGCGTCGGCTTCCAGATGATGGCCGGCATATTCGGCGCGGCTGTTTTCAACGCCGCCAGATTCGAAAATAACGACGTCTTCAGCGAGGTGCATCAGCGCCGCGTCGGTATCGCCGCTGGCAAGTGCAGCGTGGAAGGCCATGACAGTTCCGACCGGTGTTGCCGCGTCGATAGTGGCGCTCGGCGCTCCCGAGACCGGCATTCGCGGCGCATCGTGCGCCCCGGGATGCGCAGCCGTCAGACTTAGCCCGACCGCTAACATAGCAGCCAGACGCGCCGCGCGCCGCCCTGCCAATTGACCCACTTCACCCTTGAACATGACCTTGTTCCTCCCTGTGTCCCGTTTGCATTTACATCATCATTGGCGACATCGTGCCCAGCACCGCAATCAGACCGATTACACCGACGGCCAGCAGCAGCTCGCCTGCGAGGCTTCTGCGAAGGCGTGACAATGCGTTATTGGGCTCCGCAGTCTCGCGGCGTTGGTCGAGAACCTCCCTGCGTCCGATCGAGGCGTTATGCGCGCCGAACGCCAGCATCATGCCAACCAACGTGACTTTGGCGATCAGCAAGATGCCATAAGTCGTGCTCAAAACCGCCACGCTGTTCTCCAGTCCAAAGATCAACTGCGCGTTGATCACGCCCGTCAGTGCAGCTGCAGCGACCAGGCCGACGCCTAGCGGCGCGAACGCGTGCATCACGCTAAGCAGCGGCAAAGCAGGGATGAACTCGCGCTGCCGATGGGCTTTGAATGTCAGGAACAGGAACCAGCAAATGGCACCCAGCCACAGGCTGGACGCCATCAGGTGGACGCCATTGTTCAATCGGTGGAACAGGCCCAATCCACCTTCGGTTGCAGCGGCATGGCCGCTCCAGCTGAGCGTCAGCAATGCGCCACCGAAGCACAAGGCCGCGATCAACGAAGTTGGCCTACCTGCTCGGCTTGCCAGCAGTGCGCAAAGGCCGACAATCAGCAGCGCAAGACGTATCAGAAACGCCATGCCCATTTCGGTGCCGATGATCATCGCTTCGATCATCGGCCAGTCCAGCGAAGCAATCGGCGCGCCCATCATTGCTGCAATCGACACCAGCATCAGCGCGACTGATAACAGCGGCGCAGAAACAGCGACTAGGGTCAGGGCAGCCCTGCCCTCATCCTGCGACACCCACTCGATGTGCCGCAGCTTCAGCAACCGGAACGCCGTCCAACCGAACAGGCAAAGCAGCGCGCCATAATGCGCAAGTCGCAACCCCTGTTCGGCCAGACCCCCCACGCTGTGCTCAGCTGACGATGAAGTTGACGGTGCCGTTCATGCGATGCCCATCAGCTCCCGCGGCCTGCCAGCGCACCTCATAGGTTCCGGCGCGCAGCTGCTGCCGCAGATTGAGCGTCATGGTCTTGTTGCCATTGCTCCAGGCCGTCGTGAAATTGCGGATCACCATCTCGCCGTGGTTCGCCATCCCGGGCATCGCGGTCATGACGATGCTGGCGGCGGCGGTCGGCGGCAACAAAGCTTCGCTGAATGTGAGGGTCACCGCCCGCGGGCGCGCAACGGTTGCGCCCTCAGCAGGAGTCGAGGCCACGACGCGCGTATGAGCAAGCGCGATCGACGGGGCCGCAAGCGGCGCAGCGATCATGGCAATTGCGGCGAGGAGAGATGCGAATTTCATGGGGTATTCCTTTACTTCAAAACCAGAAACGGATGCCGACGAGATAGTTGGTGACGCTGGGATCCTCGCCGCGTGCGCGGGCGTAATCGGCGCTGCCGCCGAGGCGCCAGCTTTGTTCGATGCCGATATAGGGGGCAAACTCGCGGATGAATTCGTAGCGCAGCCGCACGCCGACCTCGACCGAGTCGATCCCTGAACCGATGCCGAGGCGCGGAATGTCCTGCGCCGACAGGTTCACCTCGGCGCGCGGTTGCAAGATCAGACGCTGCGTGATCCGCTGGTCAACTTCGCCCTCGATCCGCGCCGTGAGATCGCCGCGCTGTGATAGAAACAATGCGGCGTCGACTTCGAACATATAGGGCGAAAGCCCTTGCACGCCGATCACGGCATGTGTGGTGTCGGGTCCGCCGAGGTCTTGCCGCACGCCCGCCTGCAGATCCCAGAACGGCGCAATGGCCCGGGCGTAAAGCGCCTGAACCTCGGCTTGTTCAATCGGTTCGCCGAACGTGCCTTCACCTTCGCTCTTGAACCACAGTCGGCTCGTCGGGCCACCATAATAGCCCTGAAGATCCCACAGATAGCCCTCACGGCCGTCGCGCACCTGCGTCTCGAAACGATCTCCCTGGAACCAGAAGACCGGGAAATCGCCATGGGTGCGTTGCAAATCCTCACGCGAAGCCCGCATCGCATCGGCACCCCAAATGGCATCGGCAGCTCGCGGTGGACCGCTTCCGGCTTCAGGTGGCGGCGGGGTTTCCATGTTAGGTCCAGGCGATGCCGACGCTGCGTCGTCCATTATACCATGATCCATGGTGCTGTGGTCCATGCCAGCCATCGGATCGGCAGGCGCAGCTGCCTCACCCGTCATGTCATGGCCTGCGTGAGGGTCGATTGGCTCAGGGCTCGCAGGCTGCTCAGGCATGACGTGCCCCGCGTGCGGATCGGCCGGATCAGGCGCGGGCGTGGTCGGCGCGGCCGGCATGCCGTGACCGGCATGGGGATCGACGGGCGCTGGAGCAGGTGTCGGCGCTGGCGCTAGCGCAGGCATTGCATGCCCTTGATGCTGCGCGAAGGCCGGAACGGAGATCAACGCGCTCCCGAGCAGGGCCGCTGACAGGACAGACCGCACGCTCATGTCCCGCCACCCGGACCGACCACGGTCACCGTCTGCATCATTCCGCCATGCATGTGATACATCAGGTGGCAGTGGAATGCCCAGTCGCCGGGCTCGTTGGCGGTGAGATCAAATTGCGCGCTGGCGCCGGGCTGCACGATCACAACGTTCTTGCGCGGCTGATGCGCAGCGCTATCCCCGTTGACCAGCTCGAAGAACATGCCGTGCAGATGGATGGGGTGCGCCATCATCGTGTTGTTGATGAGCTTCACCCGCACCCGCTCGTTCCAGGCAAAACGGATCGGCACATCGCTGACGGCCGAATACATCCGCCCGTCGAACGACCACATGTAGCGTTCCATGTTGCCGGTGAGGTGGAGTTCGAGCAATCGCGATGGCTCGCGCGTGTCCCGGTTGGCCTCAAGTGCGGTGAGCATTCGATAGTTGAGAACCCGGTGCGGCATATCGCGCAGTCCAAGGCCCGGATCGCCCATTTTGTCCGTCGGTGCCATCGACACCATGTCGATCCCTGGACCGATCGCAACGTCAGGCGGTAGCAGCGTGGTGTCGCGCATCATCATGCCGTCCATGCTCATGCCGTCCATAGCCATGCCCGCCATCGCACCATCGGCGGCGTCAGCAGTCGCGGCCGGATCGCCATGGCCCATGGCTGCGTGATCCATCTCGCCCGCCGTAGCATCTGCGGCGCCGTCGCCATGATCCATCATGGTGTGATCCATGCCATCAGAGCCGTGGTTCATGCCCATGTCGCCCATCGTCAGCAGCGGCGGATCGCGCAAGGCCGGAACCGTAGCGCGCGCACCAGGCCGACTCGCCAGCATCGCCAACGCCATGCCGGAACGATCCATGGACTCAGCCACGATGGCATAGGCTTCGTCCCTGCCCGGCGTAACGATCGCGTCGTAGATCTCGGCAGTGCCGATCTGGAACTCATCAACCTCGACCGGCCGCACGTTCTGGCCATCGGCAGCGATGACCGTCATTGGAAGGCCAGGGATGCGAACATTGAAGAAGCTCTGCGCCGATCCATTGATGATGCGCATCCGCACGCGTTCTCCGGCGCGGAACAGATATTCCATCCCCTCGGTGGGACCGCGTCCGTTGGCAAGGAAGGTGTAGGTCGGCGCGCCGATATCCATGATGTCGGTCGGCATCATCCGCATTTCGGCCCACATCCGCCGTTCTTCGCCCGACATCGGATATTGATCGGTCCAGGTGCTGACCTGCCGGTTGAAATAGGCTTCGCCGGTGCGCAACCGGCTCATGATGAAATGCGGGTCGAGCACGGTGAAATCGCTCAACAGCAGGATGTAATCGCGATCAAACTGCACCGGTTCTGCACCGGCGGGATCAATGATCATCGGGCCGTAATGGCCCGATTGCTCCTGCAGACCCGAATGGCTGTGATACCAATAGGTCCCCGACTGGCGGATGGGGAATTCATAGGTGAAGGTCTGGCCCGGTTTGATACCGGGAAAGCTGATGCCGGGCACCCCATCCATGTGAAACGGCAACAGGAAACCGTGCCAGTGGACCGATGTGTCGGTCTCCAGATTATTGGTGACATTGAGGCGGACATTCTGCCCTTCGCGCAGCCGGATCAGCGGGCCGGGTACACTGCCGTTCACCGCGATGCCCGGGCCGCGCCGCCCTTCGACAATGCGGTGGCCGCTGCCAACGGTCAGGTCGATGACATCGCCACTCAGCTCGCCAAAGCCTGCAGGAATACGCGGGCCGCCGCGCCCATGGCTGCTGCTGCGGTGGACGCTGTGACCCTGCGCCCAAGCCGGCATGGCAGCGAAGGCTGATCCTGCGCCAAGGGCGGCGATCAGGTGACGTCGTGTAAGGTTCGGACTGTTCATACGCTTCTATACGCGCGCGTCCGGGCCACCCCTCATAATGCCCACCAATTTTTGACGCGCACGGTAAAGCCGCGTCTCGACCGCCTTGAGGCTAATGCCCAGCGTCATTGCGGTCTCCTGCTGACTCAGACCCTCGATCGTGCACAGGATCAAAACGTCTTTCAGGCTGGCCGGTAGCTTGGCGATCGCGCGGGCGGCCGCGGCGAGCTCGGCGCGGTCAGCGGCAAGTGTTTCCGCTGAAGGCGCATCATCGGCAATCCAGTCCGCGGCCTGTTCCGGCATTGGCAGGCCAATGAACCGCCTGACGGCGCGGCGACGAGCCCAGTCGCGGCATTTGTTAAGCGTGATGGCGCTGATCCAGGCCTTGAACGATCGCTCGGGGTCGTAGCGGCTCAGCGCGCCAAACGCGGCGACGAACGCCTCCTGCGCGATGTCGAAGGCTTCCTCGGAATCGCCCGTCGCTGTTCGCGCAAGCCGGTATACGGTCTCACGGTAGCGTTCGACCAGCGCACGTTGCGCGCCGCTATCGCCAGCCCGTGCTCCGCGTATGAGCGCCGCATCCAGATTGTCAGGGGTCACTGCGGCTGAGCAGCGAGGCTCTTACTAACCACCGCATCGAACCGCGCCTGTTGATCGGGGCGGAGAATGGCCCGCATCGCGAAAACATGTTCGAGCGTCGCCTTCTGGAGATCCCCCATCGCAGCATGCGTATCGTCCACCGCCGCAGAAACGCGGGAACCATATTCATGCTCAGCGGCAATGGCGTCACCAAGTAGTGCATTGCTGCGCCTGAGCCGGTCTTCGAGCGCATCGCGCCGCGCTGCAAACTGGCGCTCCAATGCAGTCAATTCACGTTCCTGCGCCGGGTCAAGGTCGAGTTCGCCATGGATCAAGGCGTGGAGTTCAGCCCCCCCATGCGGCGGTGCAGGTTGAAGCATACGTCCGAGCCACACCCCGACCAGCGCAAGCGCAATGATCAGCCCTGCCGCCAAGGCAATTCGACGAAGGTTCATTCCTGACCCAGTGCAATCAAGGGTGTAAGCGAAGCCGGCGGACCGAAGGCCGCAAGGGGCACCTCGGCGCGTGCAGGCACCTGGAGCCCGCCAACGACACCCATCCCAAGCGACACCACGAGCCCTAGTCCGAGCATAGCCCGCGTCTGTCTGACCTCGCCCTGCGCGCGTAGCGCCAGCCTCCCGCCATCAATACCGGAAAGATCCGGCACCGGAAGTCTGGCCAGTCGTGCGAGGTTCTCGTCAAGGTCCATCATGCAGCTCCTTCGAGGTTACATACGCAGGCGCTGCAAAAACCCTTCATGTTGCTTCCTACTATCCTGCATTTTCCTGCTCAAAGCTGAAAGCATCGATGATGGGACAGGGTCCGGATTGCTCCGACGCGCAGTCATTGGCGAGCCTCACGAGGGCTCCCCGCATGGTTTGCAACGTGGCGATTTTCGCATCAAGCGCCGCGATCCGAACGCGCGCCAGATCCTGCGCAGCTGTCCGGTCGCCAGCATCCAGAGCGAGCAGCGTAGCAATCTCGTCAAGCGTGAACCCGGCGGTCTGCGCCGAGCGGATCGATTGCAAACGGCCAAGATCGCTGCGCGTGTAGCGGCGTGGCCCCTCATGCCGCGCAGGCTGCGCCAGCAATCCGCGCCGCTGATAATAGCGGATCGTCTCGACGTTGACTCCGCCTGCGCGGGCAAGTTCACCAATTTTCATTTTAGCCCTTGATCCCGTACCATGGTACGGAACCTATATGGGCCGAATTGCAGCGATTCAAAGGAAATCACCAATGCCCTCACCCGCCAAAACCGCCGTGCTCCACCGCATGGTCATGCCCAATCACACATGTCCTTATGGCCTTAAATCAAAGCATCTGCTCAAAACGCGCGGCTACAAGGTGGATGATCGGCACCTCACCACGCGCGAACAAACCGATGCCTTCAAGGCTCAACACGGCGTTGCGACCACCCCCCAAACCTTCATCGGTGGTGAGCGTATTGGAGGTCATGACGACCTGCGGCGATTCTTCGGGATCAAGGTCCCTGATCCCAACGCTACCAGCTATCGTCCGATCATCGCGCTCTTCGCCATGACCGCAGCGATGGCAATTGCGGCCGGCATCGCGGTCGATGGCACGGCCCTGAGCATTCGCGTTGCCGAGTGGTTTATCGCGTTCAGCATGTGCGTCTTGGCGCTGCTCAAGCTCCAGAACGTCGACAAGTTTGCGACCATGTTCCTCAATTACGACCTCTTGGCAAAGCGCTGGGTGCCTTATGCGACCCTCTATCCCTTCGCCGAGGGCCTGGCCGGTGTGCTCATGGTTTCAGGCCAGCTCCATTGGATCTCGATACCGGTGGCGCTGTTCATCGGCACGATCGGTGCGATCTCGGTCTTCAAGGCAGTCTATATCGATAAGCGCGAACTCAAATGCGCTTGCGTTGGCGGCGACAGCAATGTGCCGCTCGGCTTCGTCTCATTGACAGAAAACCTGATGATGATCGGCATGGCGCTGTGGATGATGACGTAGGGTAGAAATCGCCAATTCAGCGATGCATTGGCGTTTCATCAGTGCACGGCACAGCTTCTGTCTGGATCGTCACATGATGGATCGCAAACTGCGCTTTCAGCATAACTGTAACGGCGCGCCGCACCGCTTCTGCATCCTCCACGCCGCCAATCGCAACATGCGCGGTTAGGCTGGCATCGTCGCCCGCGACTGACCACAGGTGCAGGTCGTGAACCCCGTTCACGCCCTGCATCTCGGCCATCGCAGTGCGGATGGCTATGAGGTCAAACCCGCGTGGCACCCCTTGCAGGAGGATATGGGCATGAAAACTCCTCAGATCGACGTCAGACTGCGCGAGACCAAGGCAGCCACACGCAGAAGCCATGCAAGTTTAGGGGACGGCGCCGAAGCGGCGGAGCCTACGCCAAAGATCTGAAGTTGACGTCACATTGCACCCACTGGCGCGGCGGATTGCATCTGAGAGACTGCGGCGGAGCCCCAGGTAATCAGGAGCGCGGCAACTAGCCGCCAAAAAAGGCCAAAGGGCGTCATTTGGTCCCTCGCAACTCGCTGCGAGCCTCCCTGATGATTTGCCAAGCTGAACGAAGGAAGATTACGGCGATCACTAGAGCTACAATGATGTCTGGCCATGCACTGCCGAGCCAGAAAACGAGTCCGGCAGCGGCGATCACAGCCACGTTGTTGATCGCATCATTGCGGGAGAATAGCCAAATCGCTCGTGCCTGAGCATCGCCCCCTTCCCGGAAACGAGCCAAGATCATTGCAGCGGTCACATTCACAGCAAGCGCAGCAATGCCGATGCCTCCCATAAGCTCAGGCTCCGGTGGAATTGCGTAAAGCGTCCGCCAAATTGCCATTCCCATAACTGAGATGCCAAGAGCGCCGAGAAAAAATCCTTGAGTAAGCGCGATCTTGGCTCGTGTAGTCCCCGGCCAGCCGAGAGCTAGTAAGCCCACGAACGTGATCGACCCGTCACCCAGAAAATCTAGGGAATCGGCCTTCAAAGCTTGGCTGTTCGCAAGAAATCCGCCTGCGATCTCGAACAAACCAAAGCTGACATTGAGGATAACGACCCACCAGAGCGCTCGGCGGTATGCCGGGTCAACTTCGGCCCGCTTGGCGTCACCGGTGCAGCCGCAACCATCTGATTCGTTCACATCCATTCGGAGATATTACAACCTCCAGCCGCTGGAGGAGCAAGCTCTTTGTAGACAACGCGAAAAAGATTCGCTGATTAGAATGGCAAGTGGTCCGCGTTAGGTGGCATCTGAATGGCGCTGCATCGAGACGCATCTAGCCAGATCGGGCCAGGCAATTTAGGTGCTCCAGCCAATGGAGGGTCAACATGGCATCTGAAAAAAACCTCATGATCGGCGACTTAGCGTCGGCCACAGGAACAAAGGTCAACACCATCAGATATTACGAGGAGATCGGCCTCATGCGAACCGCAGTTCGAACTGGGTCAGGGCGGCGCACCTTTCTCCCAGCGGATCTCGAGCGCCTGAGATTTATTCGACACGCGAGGAAACTTGGTTTTCAAATAGATGAAATTCGATCGCTGCTAGCTCTGAGCGATAATCCGGTACAGCAATGTAGCGATGTTACCCTGATCACACAAAAGCACTTGGCCAACGTGATTGAAAAGATTTCGCAATTGGAGCTATTGCGGGATGAGCTCGATCGGATCGCTGGATCATGTACTGGCGGCGTTGTGACCGAATGTCGTATCTTAGAGGCCCTAAGCGCTGAGAGTTCGATCATCGCGGTGCGCTGACAACGAGACCTAGAAAGAAAGATTTAGCCCATTTGCCGAACACTAAGCGCTTGAAGAAGTTTCGCGGCCATCCGATAAACGAGTTGATGCCGAAGCATAGACAATAGAGTTGGGATCGGCCCTGTGCCAAAACGACGAAGTTCGCAAGGATGAGCAATTGTTGAAAGATTGGGCTCCTACCTCCGCCCGCGCGGACAATGGCTAGCTGCAATGATCATCGGGCGCGTCTGTCGTTTATCCACCACTAGTATCAAGTCGTATTGTTTCAATTGAAGGCGGCCACGTCCTGTCATGATCGGCCTCGATCATCATGCCGGTCAACTGCGAATCGAAGATCCTCCGGGATTGGTATCCGCGCAAAAGCGCTCACATTTGATCGCCCGGTGTTACCTTCTGGTGGCCGCCCAGTCACCGCGCCAAGTGGGGCCAGAATGATCCTGACCAACTGCCCCAGAACTTCGCTCCATTCGTGCCGTCGCATCGCAATCGCCAGCATTGCACCGTGACTGGCGAGATGCGGGCCAAGATAGGGCTGCGAAACGATATGCACCCGCTCCAGGTGGTGCCACACAAGATCATCGTCGCCCGCTTCGACCGCTGACCGGTATGCCGCCATTTCGGCCGCGATCACCCGTCGCGCAGCAACGCTCTTGGCAAGCCCCCGCCAAC